>JACPRI010000381.1 GCA_016190065.1 Verrucomicrobiota bacterium | reverse complement strand
CCTGCGCATCGGCCACGGCGAATCCGCTGTCCAGCACAGCCTGTGGGCGGACACCGTCGCGGACGAGGGAAGGATTTGGCGGGAATTCCTTGCCATCCTTGAAACCGTCGAGAAGCCGGTGCTGATTCACTATGGGAGTTACGAAACGAGCTTCTTCCAAGTGATGAGCGAACGTCATGGCAAGACAACCGAAGGTTCTGAGAGTGCCAAAACCATCGGGTCGGCAGTTAACGCAATTTCGGTTCTATTCGCGCACGTTTACTTCCCGACTTACGCAAACGGACTCAAGGACGTTGCAGCCTACCTGGGCTTCAAATGGTCCGAAGTGGAGCCTACTGCAATCAAGACCATCATGTGGAGGACCGCTTGGGAGGAAAGCAACTCCCTGAATCTTCGCGAAAAACTCATCACTTACAACGCGGAGGATTGTCACGCTTTGGGGGTTCTCGTGCATGCAACGCTGGAACTCGGTTCGACACAAGCCGCAGACAAACCAATCGGAAGCTGCGCCGCCAACGTCGTGCATACTGAATCCATCCCGCTGAAGACAATATGGGGCAACTTTTCGACCCCAATTTCCGGGTTCGATCAGGTTAACAAGGCGGCGCGGTGGGATTACCAGCGCGATAGGGTGTATGTGCGTTCAAGCCGACACATCCGGAAGATTGCTGCGGCAAAATTCGTCGGACGGAAGAGATCGGAGCGGATTAGCAAAGTGGTGGTTTGTCCTAACCAAGCGCTGTGCCCCAGATGCGGCTCTCGAGGGCATCGCCATTTCGGTGTCACAACCATGATTCTGCATGATATCTTCTTTGGCCGAAACAGTCTGAAGCGTTGGGTCGTCGAATATCGTTTTCGTTATCACTGGTGCGGAAGTTGTCGAATGCGGTATGGAGTGCCAAGTGGGTTTTGGCCCGACACGAAGTTCGGACGAAATCTTGTCGCCTACATCCTTTACCAAGTCATTGAGCTTGCCATCCCTCAACTTACAATCAAACACAGCGTCAACAGAATCTTCGGTTTCAATCTGGTGCAATGCACGATGCCTCGGCTCAAAGCCAGAGCCGCCGACTTTTATGAAGAGACGCGTCGCCTGATACTGGACAAGATTACCCATAGCGGTCTTGTCCATGTGGACGAGACCCGAGCGAACGTCAAAGGCAAAACCGGATACGTTTGGGTATTCACCAACCTCCATGAAGTCGCTTACCTCTATTCTGATTCTCGTGAGGGAGAGATTGCCCACGCGACGCTGGCCAGCTTTCAGGGCATCCTTGTTTCTGATTTCTACTCGGCTTACGACTCTTTGGCCTGCCCGCAACAGAGATGCCTCATTCATTTGATGCGGGACTTGAACGACGAGGTGCTCGACCGGCCATTTGACGAAGAGTTGAAACGAATTGTTGTGGGATTCGCGGAAATATTAAAGGCGATGGTTGAGACGGTGGACCGCCACGGGTTGAAGAAGCACTTCCTAAGAAAGCACCTCAAGTCCGTCGAACGTTTTTACCGTCAGAGCGTAAGAGCGGACGTTCAGAGCGAAGCTGCGCTACGGTGCAAGGAGCGCTTCGAGAAGCACCGCGACAGGCTATTCACATTCCTCGAACACGATGGAATTCCGTGGAACAACAACAATGCGGAACACGCGATCAAAGCGTTCGCAGCGCTTCGAGACGTCATGTCGGGTTCTTCTACGCAAAGAGGTGTAGAGGACTACTTGATTTTGTTGAGCATCTGCCAAACCTGCAAATACATGGGCGTGGACTTTCTGGATTTCCTCCGTTCCGGGGAAAAGGACCTTCACGCCTTCGCAGAAAGCCGGCGCGGGCGAAGGAAGAAAATCAGCCCGCCCGCCAGCATGTCAGCGGATGCCGTCCGCGGTCCTGGGAATTAGCCGTGACTGCCTGCCAGAGACTGAGTTTGCATTGTTGCTCGAAGCCGAGGACTGCGTTAAATAGGAGACGTGAACACGACAGCCGATGCAGAAAGCGGTATCCTCGAACGGGCGATCACCGCCGACAACGAATCGTGGAGTCCCGAAGCCGCTCGCGCGATCCTCGCCTTCAGACTGGCAGACGCTGATTTGCGCTGCGCGGATGAACTGGCCGCAAAAGCGCGCAGCGGCGCCCTGACCGACGAGGAGAGGCAGAGCCTCGAGACTTACCTTCATGTCGGCAGACTAGTTGAGTTCATGAAAGCCCAGGCGCTTCTTTCGCTTAGGGCTTCGGACGCTGCTCCGTGATCTGGTATGCAGCGGCAACTGGTGGAACTTGTCCGCCAAACGAGCGGCGTTCCGCTGCGAGTATTGTCACTTCCCGGAGCAGTTCAGCGGCCTCACCTTCCAGATTGATCACATCATCCCCGAGAAACACGGCGGCCCAACGGACGCGGAGAACCTCGCGCTGAGTTGCATTTACTGTAACAGTTACAAGGGCACCAACCTGTCAGGTATTGATCCGGTCACGGGCGAAATCGTCCGACTGTTCCATCCGCGGCGGGATCGCTGGGACGAACATTTCACCTGGGAAGCGGCGGGCTCATGGGGCGCACGTCCCTCGGCCGAGCCACAATTGCGGTTTTGCGGATCAATGACACGACCGCCGTGGCCGTGCGCCGTCGCTTCATCCGGGCCGGCGCATTTCAGTTGCGCTGAATAATCCAGGTCAGAATCATGAGCCTCCACCAAACCTGCAAATACATGGGCGTGGACTTTCTGGACTTCCTCCGTTCCGGCGAAAAGGACATTCACGCCTTCGCGGAAAGCCGGCGCAGGCGGAAGCGGCGGACGCAACCCGGCCAGCGAACCGCCTTGCTGGTGGAGGTCAGCTTCGACGGCGCGGCTCAACCGCAAAGTCCACATGGAGGATGAATCCTCGTTGGCAGCGTAACCGACTAACCCGCGCCCGGCGCGCGGGCTACTTCAACTTTTTCGGTTCTTTCCCAGGCGGCAGTTGGCGTTCCAGTCGGAGCAGGGCGTTTTCGACTCGCAACAGCAGTTTCTCGCGCTCGTGCCGCTCCTCGTCGCGGAGGCTCCCCAGTTCGAAGGACATGCGCTCCATCGCGCTGGCGAGGCGATCCACTTCTTCGCGAAGATCCGCAATGGCTTGCTTGTTCGCGCGGGTATCTCGCGCCGTGTTGAGCAGGTCAAGGGACGTACTCAATGAACTGCTTTAACATGGCGGAGATTCTCTTCGATGCGACGAAGTTTTTGGCGCATGGAAGTTTTGAGGCGGCGGATTTCGGCATCCGTGACCTTGTTTGCCTCGCGGATCTTCGAAAGCTCTTTCAAGGCCGCCTTGATCACGATGGAGATTTCCGCCATCTCGGTTTTGTCGTGGTTGAGTGTGGCCGTCGCCGTTTTCATGGGAACACTCTACGCACTACCCGTCGCGGCGCAAGCTGACATTGAGGTTTGACCGCTGCCAAGCAGGCTCGCCGGAATTCCGTGCTCGAGAAACCTGCCCATGCCTGTGCGCGGACTTTTTGGATTTCCTCAGTTCCAGGGAGAAGGACATTCACGCCTTCGCGGAAAGCCAGCGCAGGCGCAAGCGTGGGCCGCCTATCGGCAAGCCGAACGCGTCGCCACCGTCCGGCCAACCAGACAACTCGGCCAGCAGCGACATCTCATCCCCTTCGTAGCAGCCGAGGGTTCCGAGGCTCTGATCAACAGGAGAAAACAGAGGCAACAGAGAGGGTCTCGGTTTGACTACTCGGGGAAACCCTGAATCGGCACTCAGCCTGGCGGCATCTGGTGTCGGCGCTCTCCGGGTTATCCACTTTCAATTCTCTCTGTTGGCTCTGTTGGCTCCTGTTGGAAACTCTCAGCCGTTCAAAGTTGCATCGAGCCCAGTCTTCGTCCTTCGTCCGGCTACGGCGAGGCAAGTTATGGACGAGCCAGTTTCGATGCTGCCGTCAGCCGAGACACGGGCATAGCCTGGATACGTTCCACAGCCAACGGCGCCAGGCTTGTCGGCGAGACACAAACCGAATAGATTCCCGGCAGCGTGAATTCGCGCCGCATGAAAATGGAAATCGTCCTCACGAAAGAACTCGAACGGTACGTCAAAGCCAAGGTCCGCAGTGGACGCTACGCCGATGAAAGCGAAGTCGTGCGAGAGGCGCTGCGCAGCTTGGAACAACGGGAAGATTGGGAATCGCCCGCACTGGAGGCGGCGCTGCTGGAAGGCGTGCGCAGTCCGCACCGGCCGTACACCAAGGCCACTTTGAGCCGCATTCGCAACAACGCGCGCAGCAGGAAGTGAAACGTTCGACCTCCGTATCCGGACAGGCTGAGGTCGATCTGACCAACCAGTATCGGTGGTATCTCGACCATGCGAACGCGGAGGTGGCCGAACGATTCTTGGCGGCCTTCGACGCCACCATTGATCGCCTGGCCGGAATGCCGGGAATCGGTCGGCTCAGGAGATTTCGATCTCCGGAACTGCGCGGGACGCGGTCGCTACAGATCGGCAGCGGCTTCAACTCGCACTTGGTATTTTACCGTGTCGCGGGAGATGCATTGAGCGTCGAGCGCATCATGCACGGGGCACGAGATTTGGAAAGGCGGTTGATGGAGCCACCGGAAGGCTTCGTCGAGGAGTAGATTACTTGCGGGCGAGCCGCCGTTCCAGTTCCGGGAGTGAGATGCGCTTGGCCCGGCCCGCTTGGTAGGCAGTCCAGCGTTCGTCGAGAATCCTTCGATGCCGAGCGCTGACCGGGAGGCTGTCGTCCACGCCGGAGAACCACGGTTCTTCAGCGAGCTGGAGCCGTTGACGCTTGGGAAGCTTCTTCAGCGCCGGAAAATCCGCGAGTGTCATATTGAATGTGTACTTAGCAGAGTTTGACGATCAATTTAACAATTGGTCAATTGGCCAAACCTGCAAATACATGGGCGTGGACTTTCTGGATTTCCTCCGTTCCGGGGAAAAGGACCTTCACGCCTTCGCGGAAAGCCGGCGTAGCCACAAGCGGCGCTCGCCTATCGGCAAGCCGAACGCGTCGCCATCGGCCGGCCAACCGGACAAGTCGTCCAGCAGCGGCATCTCATCGCCTTCGTCGCAGCCGACGTTACGAGGCTCTGATCCACAGGAGAAAACAGAGGCAACAGAGAGGGCCGCACTTTGGCTACTCGGGTAAACCCTGAATTGGCACTCACCCTGGCGGCGTCTTGTGTCTGACACTCTCCGGGTTAGCCACTTTCAATTTTCTCTGTTCGCTCTGTTGGCTCCTGTTGGAAACTCTCTGGCTGTTCAAAGTTGGATGTTGAGCCAACCAGTCTGCGGAGCAGCGGGAAACTGTAGCCGCGACGCAAGCTGTGGGACTGGAGTTTGGACCTTCTGCCTCGAACTCATCGGTGTGTTAGCGTGCCGTTCACCAGAACGGTGAGATGCGCTGAGTCCGCTCAAAAACCCCGAAAATGATCCTTTTCTAAACATCACAATCCAGCAATACTCCCCGCCACTAAGCCGCAGAGCCAACGTCTTATGAAAACGACTGCACCCTTTGTTTCCACGCGCCCCGCCCTCTCCCGCCGCCAATTCCTCCGTGGCACCGGCATCCTCCTTTCCCTTCCACTCCTGGAGGCGATGACGCCAGCGTTTGCCACCGTGGCCAAGCGAGCGGCGACCGACGGCACGCCAGGCGGAAAACCGCGCCGCTTCTTCGGTATCTGCAATAACCTCGGCTTGCTGCCCGAACATTTCTTCCCCAAGCAAAACGGGCGCGATTATGAACTGTCGCCCTATCTCGAATTGCTTAAGGAACACCGCAATGATTTCACGGTCTTCAGCGGCGTCTGGCATCCGGACGTGGACGGCGGCCATCCGGCGGACAATTGTTTTCTGACCGCGGCGCCACATCCGGGCAGCGCGGGCTTTCGCAACACCATCTCGCTCGATCAATACGTCAGCGAACGCATCGGCCACCTCACCCGATTTCCATCGCTCACGCTCGGCGTCAACGTGCAGCAAGGCGTGCGGAGCCTTTCGTGGACTGGTTCGGGCGTGCTGATTCCGTGCGAGGAAAAGGCCGCGGATGTTTTCAGCCGGATGTTTTTGGAAGGCACCCAAGCCGAGACCGAGGCGCAGGTCCGCAAATTGGAAACCGGCCAAAGCATTCTCGACGCCGTGGCCGGACAGGCGAAGGAATTGCAACGCACCGTTGGCGCACGCGACCGCGACCGTCTCGACCAATACTTCACCAGCGTGCGCGAATTGGAGCGGCGCATGAAGATGTCGCGCGAGTGGGAACGCAAGCCCAAGCCGAAAGTCAGCGCGTCCGTGCCGCTCGATCCGGCCAGTCCCGCAGCTTACATGGAAAAAGTGAAGCTGATGTACGATATGGCGCGCCTCGCGTTTGAAACTGATTCGACGCGCTCGATCTCGCTGCTCCTAGACAGCGTGAACTCGCCCGCCATCGAGTTCGGCGACGTGAAAACGAGCGACGGTTACCACAATCTTTCCCATCACGGCAAATCGGCGCAGAAGCTCGCGCAGTTGAAGACCATCGACGAATGGCACATGAAACTGTTGGCGAATCTCTTCACCGAGCTCAAAGCCGTGCAAGAAGACGGCGAGCCGCTCCTGGACCGCACGATGATTCTCTACGGCTCGAACCTCGGCAACGCGAACACGCACGTGACCACGAACATGCCGGCGCTGTTCGCCGGCGGCGGCTTCCGGCACGGCCAGCATCTGGCATTCGACACGGCCCACAATTATCCGCTGCCCAATCTTTTCGTCTCCCTGCTCCAGCGAATGGGTCTGGAAGCCGACAAGTTCGCATCGTCCACCGGCACGATGCGCGGGCTGGAGATGGCTTAGTTCGTTAGGGTAGCGCAGATTTGCAATCTGCCGTATCTCGGAATTGCATTCCGCAGGGCTCCAGACTGGCTCGAACGCCCTGGAACTTTCCGACGCGCTGCCGATTGCAAATCGGCGATACGGCAGATTGAAAATCTGCGCTACGTCGGCAGCGAAGGCGAGGGCGCGTCCGCTCCCGCTCTTCAGACCCGCGCGGGATAATGCGCCCGGTTCCGCCAGAGGTAAAGGATGCGGCGCGAGGCATTGGGATGCGAAGCCTCCCGGTCTTCCACTTCGACGGGCAAATGAAAAAGCAGGCATTGGGGATGATTCTCGATCTCGCGCGCCAACTGCTCCGCCCGATCGATCGACCACGCTGCGCTGCCTCGTTCATACGGACCGCGATTCAAGGGCACTAGCGGAAGGGCCAGAAGGCGCCTGAGATCCTCGGCCAATTCGTCCGCTCCTTCCTCCGCGGTGCCGGCCGGGGCGTTCTGAAGGAAACCCAGGAAACCTCCCAATGAGATTTGCCCGGCGGCGCTTTTCTTCTGCGCCACGAATTTTTGGAACTCGCGCTCAAATTCTTGCGGATCGGCCTTTCCGAAGGGAACCGCCGTTTCGTAAGCTTCCGCGAGATGATCCAAGCTCAGCGGCGTCCCTTGTTTCCTGGCCTCGAAGAGGCGGAGCAGCAGTTTCTGTCGAGTTTCCTGTTCGGCGGCAATTTTCACCTCGCAACTGAGCGCCGACAGCAGGCCTGCGGCGCGCGCTCCAAAAT
>JACPRI010000379.1 GCA_016190065.1 Verrucomicrobiota bacterium | reverse complement strand
GGCGTCGCTCTGCAAGCTCCGCTTTCACCTTGAGTGAATTGCTGGTGGTGATCGCCATCATCGCGATTCTTGCCGGGATGCTTTTGCCGGCGTTGAGCAAAAGCAAAGCTAAAGCCCAGGGCATCTTTTGCATGAACAACACGAAGCAAATCGCTTTGGGCTGGATTCAATTCGCAGATGATCACGAGGATCGCTTGCCGGGAAACCTGGGCGGCGCCGACGCCAGCATCCCCAACAATCTCAGCCGCACCTGGTGCCTCGGTTGGATGGATTTTACGAACAATCCCGAAAACACGAACACACTTTACCTCACGGAATCACAGCTCGGCTCTTACGTCGGAAAATCGGCGGCGCTTTACAAGTGTCCGGCTGACCGTTCGACCGCCACCATCGGCGGCAAATCTTATCCGCGGGTTCGAAGCCTTTCGATGAACGGTTACATCGGATACGAAAACAACGGCATCCATACCGACGGCTACCGGCTGTATCTCAAGAGCACCGATATCGTGGCGCCGCAACCTTCCCAGTTGTGGGTCTTCATCGACGAGCGCGAGGATTCGATCAACGACGGCTATTTCGTCGTGCGCATGGAAGGTTACGATCCGCGCGCGCCGACGGCCTTCATGATCGGGAATTATCCGGCCAGCTATCATGCCGGCTCCGGCGGGCTTTCCTACGCGGATGGACATTCCGAGATTCACAAATGGCGCGATGCTCGGACCATGCCGCGACTCAGCAAAGGCCAGCTCTTGCCGATTCAGATTTCTTCACCCAATAATCTCGACATGGAATGGCTGATGGAACGGGCGTCGTCCAAGATCCAGAACCCTACCCGGCAATGAGCCTCGGACCGCGACCGGTCCCCGGTCGCAGCAGCTTGGAAACAGCGGACGGGTGGGAATCACAGGCAGGTGGAATTCTCACCGGTTGGTGGGCGACCGTCCGCTCCGAATGAATGGCTCAGACACGATCAACGAACGAAACCATATTATGAAGTCACGAACCCTCCTCTTGTCCATGCTGACCGCCGCTTCATTGGCTGCCGCAGAAAACCCAATCGTGTCCGGCGACCTCAAGCAATGGCACAAAGTCACACTCACGTTCGAAGGTCCGGCCGCGCAGGAAACGAACAACGACCCCAATCCGTTCACGGACTATCGACTCACCGTCACTTTTCGCCACGCCTCAGGCTCGCCGCAATACAAAGTGCCAGGCTATTTCGCGGCCGACGGCAACGCCGCGAGCACTTCCGCCAAGTCTGGAACCAAATGGAGGGCGCATTTGTCGCCGGACCAGCCCGGCAAATGGGCCTGGACCGCCTCCTTCGTGAGAGGCCAGCAGGCCGCCCTCAATCCAGAGACCGTCAGCACCGCAATCTCCCCGATCGATGGCCGGACGGGTTCCTTTGAAATCGCTGCGACCGACAAGACCGGACGCGATCTGCGCGCCAACGGAAGGTTGCAGTACGTCGGCCAGCGTTATCTCCGCTTCGCCGGTTCAGGCGAATATTTCCTCAAAGCGGGCGCCGACTCGCCCGAGAATCTTCTGGGCTATGCCGATTTCGACGACACTTGGTCGCGCAAGAAGGCCGGAGCCGCCGGACGCCAGGGCGAGGCCACGCCGGCAGGATTGCACCGCTACGAACCGCACGTGAAGGATTGGCGCCCGGGCAATCCGACATGGAAGGAAGGCAAAGGCAAGGGGCTGATCGGCGGGTTAAATTATTTGGCCGGCAAAGGCTGCAACGTGTTTTCTTTTCTCACTTACAATGTCGGCGGCGACGGCGAAGATGTCTGGCCCTTCGCCGCGCCCGAAGACAAGTTGCACTACGACTGCTCGAAGCTTGATCAATGGCAGATCGTTTTCGATCACGCCCAGACGCTCGGCCTCTATCTTCATTTCAAGATGCAGGAGCAGGAGATCGACGACAACCGACGGGGCGACCAAGGCGAGACTTTCAACAATCCGGTGGCTCTCGACGGCGGCGACCTTGGACCGGAGCGAAAGCTGTATTGCCGCGAGCTCATTGCTCGGTTCGGCTATGCCCTGGCGCTGAACTGGAATCTGGGAGAGGAAAACACGCAATCGTCCGAACAGCAGCGCGCCATGTCCCAATACCTCCGGGACACCGATCCTTACGACCACCTGATCGTCGTGCATACTTTTCCCGGAGCGCAAGACCGCGTGTACACGCCGCTGCTCGGGAACCAATCCGTTTTGACCGGCGCCTCCCTGCAAAACGCCTGGAACGCGACACACCAGCGCACGCTCAAATGGGTGGCGGAGTCCGCGAAGGCGGGCAAACCGTGGGTCGTGGCGAACGACGAGCAAGGCCCCGCCAACCTCGGCACGCCGCCCGACCCCGGCTATCAAGGGCACAGCGGCAAAGCTGGCCAGGGCGACAAGGCGTATGACCTTCACGACATCCGCAAGACCACGCTTTGGGGTAACTTGATGGCCGGCGGCGCCGGTGTTGAATATTACTTCGGCTACACGCTCCCGCAGAACGATCTCGCTTGCGAAGACTGGCGCAGCCGCGACAGGACCTGGGACTACAGCCGCATCGCGTTGGAATTCTTCCGGATCAACCGCATTCCCTTTTGGGAAATGAAGAATGCGAACGCGCTCGTCGGCAACGAAAGTAATGGCAACAGCAAATACTGTTTCGCCAAAGCGGGCGAACTGTACCTGGTGTACTTGCCGAATGGCGGCGTTTCCGAATTGGATTTGGGCAATCGCTCCGGAGCCTTTGACGTGACCTGGTTTAATCCACGTGTCGGCGGTGCGCTGACTCAGGGCAGCACTGCTCAAGTCAAAGGCCCTGGAAAAACCGCGCTCGGCCATCCCCCCGCAGAGCCCAATCAAGATTGGCTGGCCGTGGTCCGGCGTAGGTGAGAAACGCCTGGGGGGTTGGTTGCCCCATGTGTTGCCCGGCCACAGATTCGAGCGGCATGGTCTGAGCCGTATCCATGCGGAGGAAACTCACGCGAAGGTCGCCAAGGCTGCAACGGAGAAAGGGGAACAAACGATTCGTCAGGCAATCACTCCGTTACTGTTCAGCTTGAAGCTTGAATCCAGCCGTTCAAACCACGAAATAGGCGAAACACGAAAGGGGGCAAGTTCAGCCGAACGGAGTCGAAGAGGTTTCCACGTTCTCACTCAATTGGCGCTTCTCTCACTTCGACCTGCATCGTGTGTTCCTGGCCCGCGCGCAAGACGGCGAGAGCGATCTTCTCCTTCGGCTTTTTCTTTTGCACGGTGTAAGCGATGAAATCGCTCGTGGTCATTCCGTTTCTTTGTCCGTCCACTTCGACGATCACGTCGTTCTTTTGAAAACCTCGGCCATTCCAAAGCACCTGGATCGCGATCGCATCAGGAGATAGTCCGAGTTTTTTCTTCTCGTCGGCGGTCAAGTCATGGCTTCCCTCGGGCAAGAGCGAGATGATGCCATTACACGCGCGCCACGAGAAGTCGCCCTGCTTTCGCCAGCCTTTGGCGAGATGCAACGTCAAGGACTCCAAAACGCCACTGCGCTTGACCCCCGCATTGAGCTGGTCCGGTTCCTTTTTGGATTGGTGCAGCACCCACTGAACGTCGGCGATCGACAGGATCGCCTGTCCGCCGAGGGTCAGAATCTGGTCACCGGCCTTGAACCCGTCTTTTGCGGCGGGGGAACCGGGCGCCACGGCCTTCACGGTCGCGCGTTCGTTCACGTCCAACTCCAGCCCCAACACATTCGGCGGTGGATAAGCCCAGAGCACGTGGTCCGGAATTGGCGTGCTCACGCCGCGGTAAGAGCGGTACACGTTGTTGTTGATCTGGTGGCAGTGGATACAAGCTCCCGGATTTCCTCCGGCTGGGTTCCGGGAACTCACCGTGGCGGTGTAGCCCACTTTTCGGAGCATCGGGTAGGCTTCGGGAACCTTGACTTGCGGAGCCGGGCCCGTCTTGCCGGCCAAGGTTTCCTTGATGGCAGGATAATTCTTGTGCAGATCGAGAGCCCCCTCCATCGCCTTTCTGAAACCTTCGACGGAGATTTCCTTCGCGAGTTCGCGGCTGGCGCGGGTCCCGTAACGGCCGTAGATCGTGCGGTCGGCATTCAGAAACAGGACGGCCCACGTCAGATCGTAGTCGAATTGGCAGAGGGAAAGGTCGATCCCGTTTGCCTGAACCACGCGCACACAAACGAACTTCTCCAGGAGATCCGCGAGCGAAGGTTGGTGACGGACAACCTGCCCGTCAATGGCGAGGCACGCCACTCAGGTCACTCACCGAAACACGACCAGGAGCGGCTTGCCGGTCTTCTTGGCTTCGGCGAAACCGGCATCGACGTCGTTGTAAATCCAGGATGAGTGAACGTGTGAGTCGTTCAGGCTTTGCTGAAGCTGACGGTTGTGCTCCTGCGTTTGGGCCGCAGGAGCCGCCGAGGCTGGATCAGCGGCCAGGAGGACAAGAAGCAGCACTAACTGGAGTGGAGGAAGCTGCATAGCTGACAGGAATTGCTAAATCCCCGCCAACCTGCGGTCGGCGTCGCCAAACTGCGGAAGATTAACCCCCATACGATCCATCAGGGAGAGGTAAAGACTGCACGCCCGGCGGTTATCGTTTCCTTGATCGAGGTAGTCGAGAATGCGCCCAGGCTTCAAGCCACCGCCGCGTCCAGCCAGGAGCATCGGCATCTGATCGGCTTGATGCCGGTCGCCGTCGAACAAATTCGAGCAGAAGAGCAGCATCGAGTTGTCGAGCAACGATTGGCCGCCTTCGTCGATCGCTTTCATGCGACTAAGCAAATACGCGAATTGCTCGACGTGATATTGATTGGTTTTCAAATACATCGCCTCGCGCTTCGGTTCCCGGCCGTTGTGCGTCAGGTCCAGGTGCAAGCTGCCTTCGACTCCTGGCAAGAAGCCGAAGTTCATTTGGGAAAGGTCGTTGTTCAACATGCAGGTCACGATGCGCGTCTTGTCCATGCGAAACGCCAGCACGATCAGGTCGAGCATTAGCTTCATGTGCTCGGGCACGTTTTGCGGCAAGGATTCCGCGGGACGCGGCATGTCCGGTTCGGTGAGCGATGGACGCCAGCCTTCGAGCCGGCCATCGCGCGAGGCGTGTTCAATGCGTTTTTCGACGTCGCGAATCGATTCCAAATAATCGTCCAGCTTCCGGCGGTCGCTCGAACCGATCCGGCGTTGCAGGTCCTTCGCGTCATCCATGACATGATCGAGGATGCTGCGGTCGAGCCGGCGGCTTTGGCCGTTGCCGACCAGCAGGTCGAAGACGCGCGCCGGATAAATTTCCTTCATGGCCGGCTTGGTCTCCGAAGTCCAGGAGATGCACGAGCCGTAAAGCATCGACAGGCCGTCTTCCAATCGCAGTTCGGTGGGCTCGATGCCCAGGATCAGGCTGGGCACTGGCGTGCGGTCGCCGATCTGTTGCACCAGGACCTGGTCCATCGTCCTCCCGCAACGAATGTCGTTTTGATCCGTGCTGACCCAGCCACCGGAGAGCAAATTCGCAATCCGGCCCAGATGCACGCTGCGATGCGCTGCGGCTTGTTGGTTGTACAGGCCGCGCAGAAAAATCATGTCTTCGCGGAACGGCATCATCGGCTCCAGACCGGGACCTATTTCCATCTCCGCGCCGCGGCCTTTGGCCCACCAGTGAATCGGCTCGACGCCGTTGGAAAAATAGATGCACGCAAAGCGAACGGGCGGTTTCGTGGCCGCGCCCTTTGGCACCACCTGGCCAGAGTCCTCGGCGCGCAACGGGATCGATTCCATCCAGGGCAACGCCAGGGAGATTCCGGCCGCGCCGCGCAGGAATGCGCGCCGAGAAATGGAAGGGTTCCGCGGAGGGGAAACGGAGGCTTTCATAGGGCTGCAATCATGTAACACGGATTACCGACGGTTGCAGCAAAGAAAATTGGCAACTGCAATCCCCTCATCCGAAATGACGCTCATTTTTGCCCAGCGCCAATTCCTGCACGGGGGCCAACTTGGAGAAATGTCACGTTGGCGAACACTTCGCCAAGCGGCAGATTGATGTTAAGCGGAGGGATTTCCAGCGAAGCCTCCAGCCCGGCCGCTTCGCGCAGCAACCACTGGCCGTCCTCGCTTTTCAAGAACAGTTCGAGGCGCGGTTTGCGCTGGCTGGCCAACAGGTAGGCCTGCAGCGTGGCGATGCGGCGGTAGTGCTCGAACTTTTCACCTCGATCATATCCTTCCGTGGCATCGGACAGCACTTCCGCGACCAACGTGGGATTGACCAGGGTGTCCTGCTCGGCATCGGCAA
Source organism: Verrucomicrobiota bacterium (assembly GCA_016190065.1). GTDB lineage: Bacteria > Verrucomicrobiota > Verrucomicrobiia > Limisphaerales > SIBE01 > VHCZ01. The sequence continues at coordinate 7,128 of JACPRI010000379.1, read as the reverse complement.
AGCGCAATTCGCCGCACACCACGGAAACGTCCGGATAGGTGTTCAAACCCGTCATCTCCACCTTAACTCGCAAATCGCTGGTGAACGTCAGACAACCGCGGCCCCTCAAAGCACGGTGGAACGCGGCAATCAAATTTGCCGCGATCAAACTGTGCATGGGCGAACCGCCCGCCATGGCGAACATCTCGCCGTCGTGGAATTCGCTCTTAAACGGCGCGCCCCGTTCCTGGGCCAGATACTCCGCTTCCGTCAAACGCGTTGTTTGAGCCTGCGGTGTCATGCCTTAAACCTTACTGAGCATGCGAGGACCGTGCAAGAGGCGAGACACACGCACTACCGCGCGGCAGTCTTGCGCGCCGCGGATTGCGGTTCCGCATCCCGGCCCCGCTGGTAGCGGAATTGCGTGCTGGTGACGATTTGGGTTACCAGAGTGGAAAACCGTGGCTGGGTCTTCAGGCCGGAAGTCATTTGCTCAAGCAGCGGCCGGTCGGAAACCAATTCGCCACGGCCCAACGCGTAGCCGAGCAACTTCGCGCACAAGGTCCGATGGAAGGAGGCTTCCTGAGTTCGGAGATAACGGTACAGGCCGTCGAGGCCGGAGATTTCCGTGCCATCGTGCAGCGTGCCGGTCGTCTCGATCGCTTGCCCGTCGCGATACTTTTCGCGCCAGCGGCCGATGGGATCGAAATTCTCCAACGCGAAACCGAACGGATCGATGCGCGAGTGGCAATTCACGCACGAAGCCTCGCGCCGATGGGCCTCCAATCGTTTGCGGACCGTTTGGCCGTCATCGAGCACGTCGTCGGGCGGGATCGATCCCGCATCGCCCGGCGGCGGCGGCACGGCCGTACCCAACACGCGCCGCAACACCCAGTCGCCGCGCTTGACCGCGCTGGTGCGCAACGGCGCGGAAGTGACCGCGAGCACAGCCCCCAGACGCAGCAAGCCGCCGCGATGGAATTGATTCACGCCTTCGACGCGACCGAGCCCGTTCGTGGAAACGTCGGGCGCATCGATCCCGTAATGCTGGGCCAACGGGCGGTCCAAGAACGAGTAATCGGCGAAGAGAATGTCATTCACCGGCCGGTCTTCGCGCACGACGTGTTCGAAGAAGGAATTCGCTTCGTCATACAGGCGGGTCTTCAACGCTTCGGTGAATTCAGGGAACCGGCCGGTGTCAATTCCGCGAAATCCGTCGAAGCGATAAAAACCAAACCACTGACCAAAGAACTCGGTCGCGAGGCGGCGCGCTTTCGGATCGCGCAACATGCGCTGCGCCTGGCGGGCCAGTTGTTGGGGCTGGCGCAATTCATCGGCTGCGGCCGCGCGGCGCAATTCTTCATCGGGCATCGAAGACCAAAGGAAATAACTCAAACGGCTGGCCAGTTCCCAATCCGAAAGCGGAATTCTGGTAGGGACGCGTTCCACCGCGTTCCTGGTTTCTTTCGCCCTGGATGCGCCAGGCAATGTCAGGGACGGAGTGGAATCCGTCCTTACCGGATCATGGCCAGACGGCTGAGCACTCGTGCCCGTTGCGGCGGCGACCAAGGTTTCCACACGATACAGGAACGCCGGAGCCACCAGAATGCGCGTCAAGAGCGCGCGAATGGCTTCGGCATGATCGAGCTTCGCCTCCTCTCTCAAGTTCGCGTAGAAAGTCCGAAGGCGCGTTGTCTCCGGCTCGGTCAACGGCCGGCGCCAGGCGAGTTGGGCAAGCGAGATGACATCTTCGACGTGCCCAGGTTGGGCCGCCTTCAGCGCTCGTTCGGCGGCGGCGTACTGTTCGTGCAAACGTTTCACGAATTGGCGCGGCTCTTCCGGCAGCCGATCGATCCAATCCGGACTCAAGTTCGCCACGCGGCGTCCTTCTTCCAACTCGAGCTTGAACTTCTTCACGACGAAACGAAGGAAGGTGTTGTGATACTCGAAGGAAGTGAGAAGGTCGGTCCACGCCTGGTCCAAGTCGGCGCGGGTCGCGTCGTCCAGGATGTGTTCGGTGAGGAAACGGTCGTCGCGATGGTATTTGATGGCGTAATGGAAATCGTTTCGTTCGGCGTTGTTGTAGCTGTTGTCGTACGGCGCCGGGATCGGATCGCGGTCGGCGGGGGCTGGTTCCCGGTGCGAGACCTGGGGAAGCTTCCGGGCGAATTCGACGGCGCCAGCCTTCCACGAACTAATCTGCGGGCTGTCGGGATTCGCCAGGAGGGCTGAGAACGTGCCGGAGGCTGCGGCGGTTGCGCCTTCGCTCACGGGGCCGGAAACCACGCAGCGCACCAGACAATCGTCCCCGTGTTCCACGTCCAATTGCGCCTCCACCGTCAGATCGGCTTGAGTCGCTCCCGCAGGCGTCGGGAACTCGACCCGCAGCGCCACTGATCCTGTTGTGACGAAATCGCCGCCGGTGATGGCGACTCCATCCGGGCCTTGGCCGAAGCGCAACTTTTCGGCGGTGGCGGCCGTCACGACATCTTTGAGCGGTGTTCCGGGCTGTCCCCGCCTGCCTCCTCCGAATCCTCCTTGGCGAAAGCGAATCCGCGGCTGTTTCCAGACCACTGTCGGATTCTTAGAACCGCGGCCCGTGGCAGCAGTGACCAAGAGTTCGACCGCGCCGTTTGTCGCTCCTCTCGGCCAACTCACCGCGACCCGGAAGGAGTTCCCAAGCGAAGGCCGAAACGAGTCCTCGCTGAGCACCGGCGCCTCTTCATCGTTGCCCGTGCTGGCCGAGAGCGTGCCTTGCCAGTTGCGCAAGGATTTGTATAGCTCGGCGCAACGCGCGCGGACTTCCTCCGCCAATTTGTCGCCAGTCCCGCTTGGCGCCGGCAGTTTCCGCCAAGCCGCCGCGATCTCGGAGGCAGGGAAGGAGAGCGACGAATCGTTGGCCACCTTCCAGATATGCTCGACGGAGCGCACGCCGAGTCCTTCTTCCAGCGCGAGCTTGGCCAAGGTCACCTCTCCGAGACCCAATTCACGCCGATGCTGAAAACGCCAGGCGGCGTAAAAAGCTTTCGGGTAAAAGTCCAACCCAAACGCCAACGCGCCTTCGCCGGCGCCGGTGCGAAAGCCGTGCCGCTCATAAATCGCTTTGATGCGATTGATCGCGAAAAGCTCCTGTCCGGTCTTTCCCGGATCGCGATAGAATTGGAGCGGCCCGGCGCCGATCACCGCATGCGCCGCCACGATTTTGGCCGCGGCCAGGTAACGTTCGAGCGTCGAGTCCTGAATGAACTGCACGTCGCCGACGTTGGAGAAGCCTTCGCCGCCGACAGCGTCGCTGACAAACGTGTGCTCCAAACCCAGATCCAGGCCTGTGAGGTCACGAATCGTGTAGGCGTATTCGGCGCTCGTCAGATGCCGCATCGCGATCCGGCCGGGATCGCCCGCTTGGTCGAGGATGAATTGGTTGAGGGACTCGCGGACGCCGGCGATGAGTTTCTTCCGTTCCGCGTCGTTCGGCTGTGGCTTGTCTTCCGGCGGCATCTCTTTCTGTTCGAGCATCGCGATGACTTTTTCCCAAGTCTTGAACAGACCGGCGAAATCCGGCTGAACGGTCAGGCGCTGGAAATTGATTTCCGCTTTGGCCTTTTTGTCTCCATGGCATTCGAAACAATACTGTTGGAACATCGGCGCGGTCGTCCGGACGAATTGGCGCTCGACGGCGGAGAGTGTCACTGCGGGAAGGTTGGTCGATCCGCGGCCGGCGACCGGGGATTCAAGAGTGGCCGCCAGGCCCGCAGACATCAGCGGCACAACCGCGGAATAGGCCAGGCATGCGGAAATGATTGGCTTCATCGCATGAACGGGTTTGCGGACTTAGCACAGCGCGAATCGCCTCTCCTGTCAATCATTCCGAAAGAGTCTCTACAAAGTACTCTCGGCAAAGGGCAATCCGACGCTCGAAACATTGCGTGAAATCCTCCAGCACCTCGGCTTGCGTCTTTCTGTGGCGCCGGCTTAACCCGGTGAAGCGGAAGATCCCCGCGGTCGAGAGGCCAAGATCGTGATGCGATTCTCAAAACTCTTTTTGATCTCCAGTCATCTGCGCTTCTGAAACTTTCCACGCGCGTGTGTGATGGGTCGCAGTATTCGCCCATTGCCAAGGTGTCGCCCATCGATTAACAAACAGCTCGGCCATGAAAGACAAAATCTTCTTCCGGAGTCGTCACCTGCCAATCGCAACTTCAATCGCCGTCACCACGCTCTCGGTTGCGCTCACCTTGGTCCGAGCCGCCGAGGCTCCGCCGAAACCGCTCTTCCCGGACGTCACGCCGGTGTGCCCGTGCGAGAGCTTGGTCAAGGCTTCGATTCCCAATACTACGATCGATTCCGCCGCGATCGATCCCATGGATGGCTCGTGCCGCGTCACGGCCACGGTCACGCATCCGCCTTCTGGTGATCGGGTCAAGGTGTGGATCGGCTTGCCGGTGAAAAACTGGAATGGACGATTTCGTGGCAACGGTGGCGGCGGATTTTCGGGGGGAGGCGCCGGGAGCTTGCGCAATCCGGTGGCTCAGGGTTTCGCCGCGGGCGCGACGGACACCGGCCATGAAGGCGGCAGCGGCAGCTTTGCGCTCGACGCGCACGGGCACTTCAATTGGCAGGCGATAGTGGACAATGCTTACCTCGGTATTCACGACATGACCGTCGTGGGCAAGGCGCTCACGCAAGCGTTCTACGGCAAGGCTCCGCGTTACTCTTACTTCGTCGGCAGCTCGTCTGGCGGTCGCCAGGGATTGATGGAAGCTCAGCGTTACCCGGACGACTACGACGGCATCCTCTCGGGGTGTCCCGCGATCATCTGGCATCGCTTCCTTCCGGCCGATCTTTGGCCCCAGGTCGTCATGGTTGCCGCCAGGAATTTCGTGCCCAAAGCCAAGCTCGATGCCGCCACCGCTGCGGCTGTGGCCGCGTGCGACGAAATGGACGGCGTCAAAGACGGCGTCATCGACGATCCTTCGCGCTGCACTTACGACCCCAAAGCGCTCGTGGGGACGAAGGTCGGCGATGACCCGTTTACGGAAGCCGACGCCGAAGTCGTCCGAAGAATCTGGGAAGGTCCGCGTGGCCAAGACGGAAGCTTTCTTTGGCATGGTCTCTCGCGCGGCACGGACCTGTTCGCTCTTGCAGGCACCACCGGTTCACCCTTGGCGGGAAGGCCCTTCGGCATCCCGCTCGATTGGTTCCGATTCTTTTTGACGCAAGATCCAAAGTGGGATTGGACCACGCTGACGCCGGCCGGGTTCGAGCTTCTCTGGAAGCAATCCGTCGAGCAATGGGGCGCCGTCTTTGGCACGGATGATCCGGATCTGACACGCTTCCGCGACCGCGGCGGCAAAGTCATCGTTTATCACGGATTGGCCGACCAGCTCATCCCGGCCGACGGAACCACCGATTACTACAAGCGGGTTCTGCAAAAGATGGGCGGGTTGGAAAAGACGACACCATTTGCGCGGCTCTTCTTGATCCCGGGCGTCGATCATGGTTTCCGTGGCCGAGGTCCGACGCCCACCGGCCTGCTGGAAGCCATCATGGCATGGGTGGAGGAAGGCAAGGCGCCGGAGATGCTCCTGGGCGAACGCCGGGATCCAACCAACCAGGTGATCGGAACGCGCCCATTATTCCCCTATCCGAACGTGGCGAAATACAAGGGCAGTGGCAGCGCGGACGAGGCCGCGAATTTCGTGAGCCGCCCGCCGATACAGTGATTGCCTGATCAACTGAAACAACGAAAAACAGCCTTCATCCGATCGGGATGGCGCTCGATGCGATCAGCCGCCCATTGGTTGAGGTGAAAATCATAGGTTCCGTCCGCGATCGAAGCGTCCCCATGCAGGTTCGTCCGGATGTCGATGCTCAAGAGACCCTCGGGATTGCGTGAGACGACGAATTGCCCGACGCCCTGGGCCTCCCCGTCTTGAACCGGAATCTTAAACTCAACGCTCTCGGCGTGGAGTTCTTCACATTTCCACTTTGAATGTACCCAGATTTGTTCGCTCATGATTGTCGGTCAGATGAAGGTTTCGGCAATCAACCTACGGGGTATCTGTCCCCGCGTCGATGCAATAAAATTGGGGCAAGACGAAGTGGGGAAATCGAAGCGCTCTTTCAGGCGGTTAGCCCGTTCAAGTAACCGACCGCCTCTTCCAGTCCGACGACGTCCGCGAACCGCGCTTGCAGATCGAACAACGTGAATTCATGAAGAATTTCACTTCGGTCCTGCACGGCCTCGCGGATGACGATGGGTTTCATCTGATTCGACTTGGCGTCGGTGGCCGTGGCGCGAACGCAGGCACTCGTCGAGCAACCCGTGATGAGCAGCGTATCGACGCGACGCCCGAGAAGATGACCGACGAGCGGAGTGCCGGCAAAGGCGCTCGCGTGTTCCTTGTGAACGACGTACTCGCCTGGCCATGGCTTCACGCGTTCATCGATCGCGCAGGCGCGCTCATCCCACTTGCGGAATTTCGGCGAGAAATCGGCCGCAGACTTGAACTGAGTTTGTGGAAACGGCGACGTCGTATAAATGACCGGGATGCCTTTCGTGCGCGCGATGGGCAAAAGTCGCTGAATGGCGGCGATCGCGCTATCCAGCCGCGCCGAACCGCCCGCGTACGCCGGATCGGTCCAACCGTAAGCCATGTCGATGACGATCAGCGCCGGGCTGATGCCGAAGCCGAATTTGTCCTGAAAGATGCCGCGCTCTTTGTAGTAGGCCTCGACTTCAGCCATGGCGGCGCGTAGGGCCTCAATTGTTTTCATCTTTAATCCTGTAGCCTGTAGTTATGTAGTTCAAACTACGAAATACACCAACCGCACGAAAGGAGAGAATCGAAGACGAAGGAACGTTCACCTGCCGGGTGGGAGTTGCGTTCTCCGGAATCGCTTTTCTTTTTTTCGTGACCTTCGTGTTATCCGTGGTTCAAAAACTCCTCGCCAAGCTACGTGATGCGGACGGACAGCAGTGCAAAGAACAAAAAGAAAAACAGCCACTTGCGGTAGCAGACCCGATCACCCGACAGGTGAGCACCATTCTCCTTGAATCGCTGGCTCTGCGATCTTCGGACAATTTCACTCAGCCAGACGCTGTGATCGACGGTGACGAAGAGCGTGCCTTTCCGGAGGCCCGTGGGT
>JACPRI010000372.1 GCA_016190065.1 Verrucomicrobiota bacterium | reverse complement strand
GTGCTTCTGGAGACCATCCGCCGGCCCGTCCAGAAACTGGAAGTCGCCCCGGACCAAACCAATATTGCCCGCGTCGTTCCCCTGGTGCTGGAGCAGTACGATTTCTTGCAGCAGGAACTGGACGACACGCTGTCGAGCAAGGCATTTGACCGCTACATCGAGCTGCTCGATGGCATGCACCTTCATTTCCTCCAATCGGACATCGCGGAATTTGAGCCGCTCTACCGCACTCACCTGGACGAGTTGCTCAAGAAGAAAGGGGATGTCGCGCCGGCGAACCATATTTTCTCGCGCTTTCTTCAGCGCCTGACGCAACGCGTGGATTACGTGGGGGAACTGCTCGCCACAGAGAAATTCGAGTTCACCGGGACGGATCGGTACAATCTGGACCGGAAAAAGACGCCGCGCCCCAAAGATTTGGAAGAAGCCAAGCAACTCTGGCGGCAGCACCTCCGCTACGAAATTCTTCAGGACAAACTGAACAAGGAAAAACCCGAAGACATCGCCTCGAAGATCACCAAACGTTATTCCCGCTTGCTGCGGTCCCTCCAGGAGTATGACCGCGATGACGTATTCGAGCTGTACCTCTCCGCCGTCGCTCAGGTGTTCGACCCGCACACGGACTACATGGGGAAATCCTCGTTGGACACGTTTAATATCAATATGAGCCTGTCTTTGACCGGGATCGGCGCGCTGCTCCGTTCGGAGGACGGTTACTGCAAGATTCAGTCGTTGGTGGCCAACGGGCCGGCCCAAAAGAGCAAGCAACTCAAGGAGAACGACCGAATCATTGCCGTCGCGCAAGGCGCGAACGAGGCCGTCGATGTCGTCGAGATGAAATTGAACAAGGTGGTGGACATGATCCGCGGCCGCAAAGGCACCGAGGTGCGGCTCACCGTCATCCCGGCGGATGCGCCCGATCCGTCCGTCCGCAAAGTCGTCAGCCTCATCCGCGATGAGATCAAATTGGAAGATCAGGAAGCCAAGGCCAAGATCATCGATTTCCCCGCGACCACCGGGAAGCCGATCCGCGTCGGCGTGATTGATCTGCCGTCCTTTTACGCCGCGATGGATTTGACCGGGAAAAAGGAAGACGACGGTCCCCGGAAGAGCACCACCCGCGACGTGGCGCTGCTCCTGCGGAAGCTGACGAGCGAGAACGTGGATGGCATTATTCTGGACCTGCGCCGAAACGGAGGCGGTTCGCTGGAAGAAGCGATCAATTTGACCGGTTTGTTCATCAAGGAAGGCCCGGTCGTTCAAGTCAAAGACCACGATGGTGAAAAGCACGTGGACTCGGACAAAGACGAGTCCGTTCTCTACGACGGGCCGCTGGTTGTGCTGACGAGCCGTTTCAGCGCGTCGGCGTCGGAAATCCTGGCGGGTGCCCTGCAAGATTATGGGCGCGCCTTGATCGTCGGCGATAAATCGACTCACGGCAAAGGGACCGTGCAACAACTGATCGATCTCAAGCGCATTGGTGCGCTCCGCCGCTCCGCGATCAGTCCCGGCGCCGTCAAAGTCACGATCCGAAAATTCTATCGCCCCAGCGGCTCTTCCACGCAGTTGAAAGGCGTGACGCCGGACCTCATCCTGCCCTCCCCGAACAATCACGCGGACGTTGGCGAATCGGCGCTTGAGAACGCCTTGCCCTGGGACACGATCACCGAGGCGAAATTCGAAAAGCTCAACCGAGTTCAACCCTATTTGGCGGAGATCCAGAAGCGCTCGCTGGCGCGTCTCGAAACCGACCCGGACTTTCAATACTTGAAGGAGGATATCGATCAGGTGAAGAAGGCTCTGGCAGATCGGACTGTTTCGTTGAACGAGGCACAACGGGTTAAAGAAAAGGCGGAAGCCGAAGCCCGCGCCAAAGCCCGGCAGGCAGAATTGAAGGCCCGTCCGTCCGTGAATGAGACTGCGTATGAGATTACTCTCGCCCTGGCGGACAAGCCTGGCTTGCCCCCGGCCACGGGCCAAGCAAAGCCGGCCGCAAAAACCGAGAGCGCCAGCGACTCAAAGAAGGCGGATGAAGATGAGGACGCCGCGACGGAGTCAAAAGCACCCCTGGTCGATGTCACGCTGAAGGAAGCCAAGCGCATATTGGCGGATTTCATTTCACTCGGGAGGAACGATCCGTCGATCGCCGCCACGAGCCCCAAGCCATCTCCGGACGCGAAGACCCCCGGCAATCTCGGCGCAACCGGGGCGGTCGCCAAGTAGTCCGTCAGAATTCTTCCCCAGCTTCTTCGAAAAACCTCGGCTACCGGGTTTGGGAACGCCGCCCGATGGATGCGAGGAAGCCCCAGATCACGCCGATCGCGAGCCCGACTCCATGCACCGTGTTGGCCACGGCCATGACGCCGGTCAGGCAAAACACAAACCAGATCAGCATGAAAGCAACGATCGACGGGTGAATGAAATAACCGGAGGCAGGATCAAATCGCGCTTTCATCCAAATGTATCCCAGCAGGCCATACACGACGCCGGACATGCCGTAGAAGTTTGGACCGCTCACGAAGTACTGCGCCAGGTTCGAACCGGCGCTGATGACCAGGACGAGCAGACCGAGGCGCCAGGGGCTTTGGCGCGCTTCCACCATGCTGCCCAGATCTTTCATCCAAAGCATATTGAACAGGATGTGCAAAAACCCCGGAAACGGCACCATCGGCGCGTGCATGAAAATGGGCGTGATGGCGCGCCAGACTTGTCCGTGGCGAATCTCCGGCAATCCGTAGCGCAGGCGGGCCAGAATGCCGTCGGCGTCGTACTCGCTGATGAAAAGGAAATTCCAAAAATCCTTGTCGCCGCCGAACTCCATCGCGGCCCAGATCAGCACACTGATGCCGATCAACGTCATCGTGACCGGCCCCATCCCGTACGGCCCGTGTTTGTGGAATAATTCTTCGCCGTTGAAGTATCTCCGGGCTGCGGCTTCATCCCGTTCTTTCTCCTGCTCTCGAAGTTCGATCGCGCGCTTGGCCAGGCGGCGATATTCCGCGTCGTCGGGCTTGGAGAGAAAGCCGCCCAGCAGAGCGCGCGCTTGATTGACGTCATCCTCGCCCTCGACCCACACCACCCAGGAGCCGTCTCTCTCGGCTTCGATCTGGTTCTTGATTCCCTGGACATAAAGGTAATCGCCGAACGTGCGCGCGTGCGCTTCATTCTGAAGCTGGCCAATCATCCGCATACAGATTTTGCTGCCTAGCCGTACAGACTAGAACGCCGCGACGCAACCCCCAAATCGCCCCGGGACGCTCAAATCCCACGACGAAGGCGATCTCCCTGATTTGGGCTGATGGCGTGTCGCACACGCGGGCTTTTCGTCCAACCTCAACTTGGGTATGTTACCGCACAACTTAGAATCGAATATGATCCGGCACACGATCTCTGAAATTGAAGGGCGCCTGCGGAAGGCGGAGTCGATCAAGGAAGAACACAAGGCCGAGTTGCTCGACCTGCTTTCGACGCTCAAATCCGAAATCGAACAGCTTTCCCGGACGCATAGCGAACAGGCGCAAAGCATCGCGGGCTTCACGAACGTTTCGACTCACGAAGCCACCCGCGACGAGAAGAATCCGCAGTTGGTGAAGCTGGCCCTCGACGGTCTGAGCGCCTCGGTGGCGGAATTCGAGAATTCCCATCCGAAACTGGTCGAGATCGTGAACCGGATTTGCCTTACTCTCTCGAATCTTGGCATTTGAATTTGGAAACCGCAGTGGGACTAACCGCAGATAACGCAACGCGGCGGAGCCAGGCGGAGCCGCAACCGAAGTCGTTAAATTGTTACAAGGTTACCACGGATCACACGGATCACACGGATACGAAGAACTGAATGAATCCCCGATCCGTGTTCATCCGTGCCCTCCGTGGTTAACAGAAAAATCAGTTTCACGAAACCGTAACGCGCGCTCCCTCGGATTGACACGGGCCAGCGCGATGTCTAGGGTGTGTGCAATCAATCGGAAAAACTGTCTGCCCAGGGCACGGAACTCCGGGACTGGCACAATGATTCTGCGGTCGCCGTGCTTCGTGCTCCAAGCGAAGCGATAACTTGATCGGAAACTGACCTATGACGACTCGTTCCTCCTCCAGATACTTGCTTTTGGATTCTTGCCTTTGTGCCGCGCTCATCGCGATTCCGACTGCTCATTCGGCGCCGGCGGTGCTGCTGTTTGAAGACGACTTTAACCGTGGCATTCCGGGATGGACCGCCGTGCAACCCACGGGCAACGGCACGTACATCTCCGAGCCGTTGCGCTGGCAATATGACATCGTCGGCGGCGGATTCCTCGAGCAGAGCAATATTTACACGGATGCCGCCGACGCTTCTCCGAGCGCAACGGCGCCGATGCTGATCAACGACGCGGTTGCGGGCACGAATTTCACTTACAAGGCGCGTTTGACGGCCGGCGATGACGACGCGTTCGGCCTGATCTTCGGTTACCAGAACGCCAATAATTTTTTCCGAGTTACGTTCACGCGGCAGCGCCGTACGGTTCCGGGTTATCCGTGGAATGGCTGGAATGTGGATCGCCGGGTCAACAATGTTTCCACGAATCTCTTTGGTCACGGCACGCCCGATCATGTGGAATCGTTCTTCAACACCCAGTACCAACCGTTCGATGTGACGATTGCGGTGACCGGAAACAATCTCTTCAGTTTGACCGTGTTGGACGATCCCGAAGGCGCGAAAACGGAATACAAACTCGTGGAAGCAAAACCTCTGCCCAGAGCTGCGAACGGACGGGTCGGTCTCATAGTTTGGGGGATGAGCGGCACGGCCCTGCGAGGATTTCGCATTCACAATCCAGTCCTCGATCCGGTGAAGCTTGTGGGCAACCCGAATGCGCTCACCAATTGGACCGCGGTCGTGCCGCCCCGAGCCGACGGCAGCGGTCTGGATCCAGCCAGCGGCAATAGCGGACAGCCGATCTGGTCGCTGGCGCTGGGCCAGAACGGCGCCTTTGGAACGCTCCATGAGAACAGCGACGCCAACGGCGGCAACGACGATGCGGGCGTCGTTGATTTCGCGGCGGCTTCGATCGTGGCCGGTGACGTCACCTGGTCTAATTACGTCATGACGACCCGAATTATTCCAGCGGACGATGACGGACATGGGATTCTTTTGCGGTACAAGGACGAAAAGAATTTCTACCGCGTCGCGCTGCGGTCTCAGGATTCCGCGACCGGACCCCGCCAGGGACTTTCGGTTCAAAAAGTGATCAATGGCGTCTTCGAGGAAATCTTTCACGATGATCCGGTGAAGTACGCTCCGCCAGCCAATGTGCCTTACGACATCACGGCGGTCATGGTTGGAAATCGGCTGCAACTTCAGGTCGTCGGCAACCCGACGGGTGCGGCTCAAAGTTTCGCCTATGGACCTTTCGATATCACGGGTGCGACGGTCCCGAACGGCAAGATCGGGTTCTTCAGTTGGGGCATGTCCCGCACAGAATTCGACTTTGTGCGCGTCCACGGAATTGACGGCCTGCCGCTTCAAGTGAACTCCGCCTACGGCGCACCCAATCCTGGCACCGGGTTGCAGGGTTTCGCATCGGGCTCCTCTGTGGCGGCGTCGGTCGCGAGTCCCGTGGAAGAAAGCCCGGGTTTGCGCCGCGTGATTTCCGGATGGACCGGGTCCGGGTCTGTCCCAGCGAGCGGCACGGGATCCAGCGTGACGTTCACGTTGAATGATGTTTCATCCCTCACGTGGATCTGGCGCACTGAAATCAAGCTGGCCGTCACGGCTGGCGCAGGCGGGCAAGTCACGGCTCCGACCGGCGACTGGTTGGCGGAAGGCACGAACGTGGTCGTCACCGCTCAGGCCAATCCGGGCTTCGTCTTCGCCGGCTGGTCCGGTGATCTGGCTTCCGCCGAGCGGACCCTGAGTTTGCAATTGAACCGGCCTTTCACCATCACGGCGCGATTTGAAGCGGATTCGGACAACGACGGAATCCCGGATAAATGGGAACAGTCTTACTTCGGCGGCTTGACGGCGGCGGCGGATGGGGATCCGGACAAAGACGGAAAAACGAATCTGGCGGAGTATCAGCGCGGCACCGATCCCAATTCTGCCGAAACGCTCGTGGCCTCGGATGGCCTGTCGTCGCGGTGGGAGAATGTGCAGCGCGATCCGGCGTTGCCTGGTCAATGGGCGATCCGGGATTTCGGGCGCGGCTTCAAAGGCGCCTGGGAGAATAGCAATGACTTCCGGAACGGGAACGACACGAATTTCCTTGGCGCCGGCTTCTTCGTGGACAACGCCAGCTTCGAAGGTCCGCGTCTGATTATCCGGACCAACGTGTGGAATCCGGCGTGGAACAATTTCACGGCGCAGACGGTGTTCAGCGTCGGCGACAATGACGGCAACTGCGTTTATTTCCGCTACAAGGACGAGAACAACTGGTATCGCGTCACGATCTTGGGTGAGGCCAACAATGATGTGCCGCCCCGGCCAGTCTATGGCGTCTCCATCCAGAAGCGCGTCAACGGGCAGTTTGCTGACCTCGGCCGCGACGCCACGATCGCAACCGATCCGCCCGACACGGCGGGTTACAAGCGGGTCCGCATCACGGTCAACGCGCAGGGATCGAATTTTGAAGTGCGCGTCGCTGGGTGGGATGCCAAAGCCACGCCGCCGAACTGGCTGGCAGCCTCCGAAGTCGTCATGCGATTCACGGATGACCAATTGCCGATCGGCCGATTTGGCGTCGGTGATTGGGGGCAGAGCGGCGGATCGTTGACGCCGGAGAATCCGGTGAATGCTGGCGTCCTCATCGAGAGCGTGGTGATCACCGTGGGCGGCAACGAAGTCTTCCGCGAAGATTGGAGTCAGTTCCCCCTGTGGCAGGCCGCTCCTTTACTGCCGCTCCTGCCACCGGGATGGACGAGGCCCGTGACCGGAACCCCAGCGGGCAACTGGCAAGTGAGCGCGGACGGAAGCATTATGGAGCTCTCGAACTACAACACCGCGACCACCGGGACGGTCAACCAACCGAAGGCCAATGGCGAAAGCACGATTCTGCTCGCGCCGCCGCCCGGAGTGCCCAACTACTTCCTCGAACTCGGATTCCACCCGTTCGACGACGACGGCCTCGGCTTCATCTATGATTTCCAGGATACGAACAATTACTCGCGCGTTCTGTTCGTGAGCGAGGCCACGGGCAACACGCGCGTGCCGCAAGGCGTGAGCGTGAGCCGGAAGTCGGCCGGGGCTTGGTCGGACATCATTGTCGGCGACAACACGTTTGTCTTTCGCAATGGAAGTCCGTTCACGGTCGAGTTCGCCAACAACAACGGCGAGTTTCGCATGTCAGCGCGGAACGTGGACGATCCTGCCGCCGTTCGCACGTGGAGTTGGACGGGCGCCGCGGCGGGCGCAACGAACCGGTTTGGACTGACCGCCTGGGGCATGTCGGACGCGCACTTCCTGTATGCCCGCTCTTACGGTTTGCCGGCGCGCGGAACGGTCAGCGGTGACCTTCGCATCAGCAAGGTTTCGATCGCGGGCGGCAACGTCGTCCTGGACGTGTCGAATCCCGGCGGCGCGGCGTATGCGGTTGAAACCTCCAGCACATTGGCGAGTGGTTCGTGGAACGTCCTGGCGCGCGACCAAACCGGAGCGCAATGGACGACACCGCTCCCGGCAGGTGCAGGTGCGGCTTTCTATCGGTTGAGTCGCGGGCGTTAACCCTTCACCCAGGAGTGTTCCATGCAACCAGAGAATGGTTTTTTCTCGCGGGCGGGATCGTTCGCTTGGCGCCAGACCTGTGATCGCTTTCCCCTCACCCCAGCCCTCTCCCCAGGGGAGAGGGAGACTAGTCTGCCGAGTTCCGCAGATCACGAGCCGATCCATTCGTTCCCGCGCTGGAAACAGAATTCCCTCTCCTTTAGGGAGAAGGTCAGGGCGAGGGGAATCGAGGACGCAGGACAAGCGCACATTCGACTTCTTCGCGGGCTTTGGCCCTGGACAAAGCCCGCGGTTCGCTCCCGGCGAGCTTTTACGCTGATCGAGCTGCTGGTCGTGATCGCGATCATCGCCATTCTCGCCGGGATGCTGTTGCCGGCGCTGGCCAAGGCCAAAGAGAAAGCGCGCCGCATCGGCTGCCAGAACAACACGCGCCAGATCATGTTCGCCGCGCACCTCTACAGCGATGATTACCCCGGCTATTACTACAACACGGCCTCCATTGGCAGTGACGAGGCGCCATTGTCTTTCTACCGGAGATATCTTTCCACGGTTAAGATCTTTCTTTGCCCAAACACTAAAAACGTCGTCCGAGAGAATGTGACCAATCGGCTAGGCGAAATCATCGACTTGGGAGTCACCTCTCATGGAGATCGCGAATATAATAAAGGCGGTCACAGCTATGAGTTTTTTGGGATCTTCGAACGCAACGACGAAAAGGAAGGGCGTCGTCTCAACGGCATCCGGAAGAACCCGGAGACCACAGCGTTCGCGCCCACCAAGATCGTGATTGTTTTGGATGCCGACGATGGTTTGGATCGTATTCCTGACGACGCCAACAATTCCCCCGATCCAATCAATAATCATGGAGCGAAAGGCTGGAACTGGGGATTTGCCGACGGCCACGCGGAATGGGTCACCGCCAAGCGCACCTCGGATGCGCTGCATGAAAGTTGGATGACCACCGGCGTCGGCACGAAACCTTACGGGGAGAGGTGATCAAGAGCGTGGAAGCGTTAAATCGTGACAACGTTGAATGAGCTAATGGCGTGAGGCTCGTAGGAAGTCGGCTGGGCCTCCTGGTAGAATTCTTGAGGAAGTGCGCGGGCAGGCTGCCGGCGCTCCGAAGCTCACGCTTCCGGAGGTGGCGGAGGCGGAGGCTTAAAGAGGAGTTTCTTTATTTTTGGGCCAAACTGCTGAACCACCGTGCCCAGGATGATGACCAGGGCGATCGGGAGCACCACCAGGTTAAAGAAACTCTGCGCCGATTCTTTGCTCTCTTCTTTCTTCTTTTCCCGTACCGCACCGGCGGGCCGGCTCCGAGTTCTGCTCCCACTGGTCGTGTCCTCTTCTTCCCCCGAATCCGTTTTGCCGCCGCGAGATTCCTCCGAGGTTAAGCTGGCCGCTTCTTCCTTGCTGTCTGGAGTCTTGCCGCGCTCGCCCGGTTTTTTCTTGGCATCTTTGTCCGTGGCTTGCTGGAGTCGGCGCCGCAGATATTTCGGCCCAAAGATCGCGATCACGAGCAGGGCCACAACCGACAACGAAATCATGACGACGCGCTGGATCATCTCACGCCGGCTGGTCGGGCCTTGCGCGGTGACGCGGGCTTCACGTTCTTTGATCGCCGCGCGGAGATCGCCCGCCACGCGGCTCACGCCATCCGCGCGCGCTTGCGGGTCAGCCGCAAAGAGGCTGGCCAAGCCATCCCGCTTGAGCACCGTGACGATTTCAGCCATGCGCTTGGATGTCAGCGGCTCGGACAAATTGCCCAGAATCAATTGGCAGAGAATCACGGCCAGGGAATAGACCTCCGATTTGACGTTGGGTTCCTGCCCGGCAATCACCTCCGGCGCTTTGTACATGTCTTCGATTGAAGGCGGCGGGGTTTCGCCCGCTGGGACCGGGGGCGCCTCGTGCGGTGCTCCGGCTTCTTCTCGCGGGATGAGGGCGACATGGCCGACACCGAAATACGCCAGCTTCACCTGAACGTCTTTCGGCGTCATGCCCGAACCCGCCACCAGAATATTCTCGGGGCGCAGGCAGCGGTGCAGAATGCGGCCTTCGTGCGCGGCCGCCAGGCCGGTCGCAGCTTGAGCGATGATCTCCAGGCGGGCTGGGAACGGAATTCCCTGCGCGCCTCCGCGCTGTTTGGCCCAGGTGAGAAGATCTTTCCCCTCGAAAAGCTCGGTGAGGAAGTAATAGGGCGGCTGGTCCAACGACAGGCCCTGGATGGCAAGAAGGTTAGGGGTTTGTCCGGCTTTCTTCCGCACCGTCTGCAAAACGGCCTCGTGTTCCTTGATTTGGCTGATCCAATCCTTGCGGACGCAAAATCTGAACAGGCGCTTTTCTTTGACGTTGGGTTCCCCGCCGCTCCATTCCTCGCCAAACCGGCCATCGGCGAGTTTTTCCTCCAGCGTGAATCGGGTTCCCGGAATCGCGGCGCCAGGTCCTGGCCGCCAACCCCAGACCGCAGTTTCATCTTCCGGACCGCGCGCCGGGGCTCGTTGCAGGCCGGTCGGACGTTGATCCGCTCCATCTGCCCCTTCCCGAATCTCACAGACATCCGCCGGCGTTTCGACTCCGGCGATGTCGCACGGGCCATGATTAAACCAGACAAAAACTCCGAAAGGTTTCAGATCCTCCTTTTTGATGGCCAGCCTCAACTCATCGAAGATGGGGCGCGTCAGAAGAATCTGTTTGCCCTGCGTAAATCCTGCGAGCGCGCGGCAGACCGGCGTGTGCTTTTGATACGCTTCTGCCATGTCACCCGAACTACCATCCTCGGCCATGGGCACGTCAACAAAGTCCAATGAAATCTGCTCGAAGACCGGCTGGTGAATCTCCTCGGCCAGCGCCCGAATGTTCACCTGAAGCTGGAGAGCGAAGCGCAGAGCAATCGTCGATTGATTGAACTGAATGAAGAAGGATTCGCCGAACCGGCCGATCTCTTCGCCGACTTTCAGCTTCGCCAACATGTCTCTGACCAGCGTGGCATGCCGCTGCGTGAGCGTGAGGTTATCGGCCTCCGTCTGCGTTGAGCGGCAATTGACCGCGACGAACAGCAATGTTCGCCGTTCGCACGGGCGCGTCACCGGAGCGGGTGCCGGAGGTGCCTGAGGCACGATTTCCGAGGGATGCTCCATAAGCTGATTCATCCGGATTGAAGCCTGCATCTAACGTACCTGCCAATCCGGGAAGCGAGGCGTAATCTAGCAGCGTTCAGTCGATGTGTCCAGCAAGCAACTCGGCCCGTGCAGGTTTCGCATGCGGTGGCTTGCCTGGCACCCAAGGCCTGCCGCGGCTCTGGATGTCCCAAATATGGACGAATGGGTCGCTGGCCTGTCTGAATTCTGGCCGCCGTTCGTCACGCCGGCGTCCTCGCCAGCGAGTTGCACGCGGCGTAACGCCCGGTGACGCTTCGAGCGGCGAGACGCCGTCCGAACTCGCAGCGGGGACGGCTACGCTACGGAATCACCAACTGATTATGAGAATTGCTGCGCCTCAGCCGATTAATCTTGTCGCCGGACAGGGCAAGGTTTTAGTGTCGGGAGCAACGTGGACAGTTCGGAGATTGCCAAGACAGCGCCAAAACCGTTACTAAGGAACGAATGGCAAGCGTCGCCGAACAACTTCGGGTAGCGCGAGAAAAACGAAAACTGACCGTTTACGACGTCGCTGCCGCGACGAAAATCCGAACGGATCATGTCCGGGCTTTGGAGGATGGGAATTACCGCGTGTTCGCCGCGGCCGTTTATATCAAGGGCTTCGTCCGAAGTTATTCCAATCTGCTCAAGCTCGATACCCCGAGGGTGATGGCCGACTTGGCCGCCGAACTCTCGGCGACGAAAGAATTCAGCGAACCTTCAAGCCTCGCGGGAAGACCCATGGGACTGCTCGACTCAGTCATGCTCTGGGTTTCCAAATTGAACTGGCAGCTCGTGATCGTCGTGCTCGGCGGCACGCTTATTCTCGCCCTGGGATTCTGGGCGTACCGCGCCTGGCAAAGGCACCAGACGGCAGATCCGCTATCCGGGTTGGGATCGGGCCTTTATCAGCCGGCGCAGACTAATGCTGGAGAAGTGCTGCCGCTCCCGCGACCGAATCCTTGATTTCTCCTTTTGCTTTGCCTTCCGGCAATCGCATCCCTTAAGTTCCCGGCCAAGTGACGAAAACTTCTGCCAAAGCGGGTCCAATCCGCGTCGGCCTGGTCTCGCTCGGCTGCGCCAAGAATCTGGTCGATGCCGAAGTGATGCTCGGCTCGCTCATCAAAGACGGATTTGAGATCACCAACGACGCGGCCAACGCGGACGTGGTGATCGTCAACACGTGTTCATTCATCGACACGGCACAGGAGGAAAGTGTGGATGCGATCCTCGAATCCGACGCCTTGCGGGGAGCCCGGAACCCAGGCCAGGGGTTGGTCGTGTCCGGGTGCCTGCCACAGCGGTTCCGCGACGAATTGCCGAAGCTGTTGCCCGAAGTGGATGCATTCATCGGGATCGATCAAGTGGCGCAAATCTCGGAGATCGTCCGCAAAGCCATGGCTCGCCGGGCCGCTCGTCTTCAGGAAGCAAAAAAAAACCGTCTGCGATCCGCAAGCTCAAAGCAAATTCGAGGCACAAAACGGGACGTTGGGGCTAGCAGTTCTGGCCCTGAACCCACCCCTTCCCCCCTCCCAGGAGGGGAACTGGGAGCCAGCGCTTCGAACGAAGCTCCCCTCCTGGGAGGGGCAGGGGGTGGGTTCGTCGGTCGGAAGCACCGCCTTCGCACGGAAGTTCCTCTCACGCCACTCGTCGCCGTTCAGCCGCGCCCGAAATACATTCCGGATTACACCACCCCGAGGTTTCGGCTCACACCCCGGCACTTTGCCTACGTCAAAATCGCCGAGGGCTGCAACCATCCTTGCAGTTTTTGCACGATCCCGAGGATGCGCGGGTCGCACCGCAGCCGGCCTCAAGCGGACATTGTTGAGGAAGCCCGCCGGTTGATCGCGGATGGAGTTAAAGAACTGAACCTGATTTCCCAGGATTCCACTTACTACGGGTTGGACCTGCGTCCGAATCGAAATGGGTCCATTGCGGCCCCGGAGAATTTCAAAGCGGCCACCCGCTCCTTGCCTGCCGACGCAGCGACCTTGTGCACCTTGCTGCGCGCGTTGAATGATCTGCCCGGAGAATTCTGGATTCGCTTGCTTTACACGCATCCGGCGCATTGGACCGACGATTTGATCCGGACGATTTCGGAATGTCCAAAGGTCGCCCGATATGTCGATATGCCCCTCCAGCACATCCACGACAACATGCTGGAACGGATGCGCCGGGAAACCTCGCAGCAATACATTCGCGACCTGATCGCTAGAATCCGGTCGGGCGTGCCGGGAATCGCGCTCCGGACAACGTTCATCGTCGGTTTCCCGGGAGAGACCGAGGCGTATTTTGAAACGCTGCTGGAATTCATCCGCGAAACAAAATTCGAGCGCCTGGGCGTTTTCACGTATTCGCAGCAAGAAGGAACGCTGGCCGGAAAAATGATGAATCAGATGCCGGATCGGATCAAGAAACAGAGACGCCGCCGCGCTATGGCGGAGCAGTTGCGCGTCGCGCGCGCGGTTTCTCAATCCTTTGTCGGGCGCGAGATCAGGGTGCTGGTCGAACGCACAGCTTCGGATGCGGATCTGCAAAAAGCTAACGTGATCTCCTGGGAACACGGATTGATCCGCAGCGCCCCAAAGGCGAGTGACTTCCTGAAGGGATCTTATTTGGTTGCTCGCGGCGAAGCCGACGCACCGGACATTGATGGCCGAGTTTACGTGCGGGGCCGATTGCTGGTCGGCGAATTCGCGTCCGTCAAAGTGGTCGGCCACACCGATTATGACTTGATCGCGCGGCCCGTGTGAGAGCGCCGATGAACCTGCCCAACCGGCTAACTTTGGGACGCCTGGTCCTCACAGTCGCCTTCCTGGGCGTTGTGTTCTGGAGTTTTCCGTTCTCGAATACCTGCGCGCTCATCCTGTTCCTCGCGGCGAGCGTGACCGATTTTCTGGACGGACGAATCGCGCGGCGTCATCGGCTGATCACGGATTTCGGCATCCTGATGGACCCGCTGGCGGATAAAATTCTCATTTGCTCGGCCTTCATCGTTTTCGTCGGACGCGAACAAGTCGCCTCGTGGATGGTGGTGATTATTGTGGCTCGCGAACTGGCGATCACCGGCCTGCGGTTGCTGGCAGCCTCGAAACAGGTCGTCTTGGCGGCCGAAGGCTACGGGAAGCACAAGACCCTTTCCCAAATCATCGCAATCATTGCGGTGCTGGTGCTGGCCAGTTATCCCGAATGGGGTGCGTGGGGAAAGTGGCTCTTCCAGGCGTGGGTGCCGACGTTTGCGGAACTGGCCAAATGGATCGCTGTCTTGTTGACGCTGATCTCGGGAGCACTTTACCTTTCCCGCAACCGAAACTTGTTTCTCAAGGACTTTTGAATCCGAACCGGCTTTCATGAAAGGTTCAACGTGCGATGTTCGATGTTGGATGTTGGACGTTGCCCCTAAGCTTTCGGAACATCGAACGTCCAACGTCGAACACCGAACGCCGAACCACTGCCGAAAGCTCGAAGAGCCGCGCAGGTGCTGTTTCTAGCATGAACCGGCTGCTACTGTGGATTGCCCAGGGATTTGGGGTGGGCCGGTCACCCATTGCGCCGGGGACTCTCGGTTCGGTTCTCGGAGTGTTCTGGTTTGGTCTGCTGATTTCGGAGCCCAGGCCGTTCTTCTACTTTTTCGGACTAGTCTTCGGGCTTGGGCTGTCCGTTGCGGTCACGGGGAAGGCCGAGGAGCTTCTGGGACGGAAGGATCCGGGATCAATCGTGCTGGATGAAATCGCCGCGGTGCCCGCATGTTTCCCGGTTTGGATGATTCTTCTCTGGCGCCACCAGGGGCACTGGCCAGCCGCGGACCTATTCTTTCAGCCGAAGAGCTGGATGGTCGTCGTCGGGATTCTGACTTTGTTTCGGGTATTCGATGTGCTTAAACCGTGGCCCGTGCGACAGGCGCAGAGTCTGCCGGGCGGCTACGGCGTGACGGCGGATGATGTTCTGGCCGCTGTGTACGTGAATGTCTGTGTCCTGGGCGTTTATTTCATTCAGCCGAATTGGCTGCTATGAGAAGGGGATGTGTCATCTTCACGCATTTTGCGTGGAATTGATCACGCGCCCTACAAGCGTTAAATCGTTAAATCGGTTAAATGGAGGGACGTTCGCCAGGGCCGCCGCGGCGGAGGGGGATTGTCCCTTCGCGTGATGCCCGCAGGCTGTGGTTGACCCGATCTCACCCGCTCATTTAACAATTTAACCTTGTAACAAATTTAACGTTTCAACCGCGCTACCCGCTGTGGCATTGACCTTGCTAAATACTTTTTCACCGAAATAGAATTGACACTCTGATTGATTTGATTAGAGTGCAGCGACCGTAACCCAGTAATAACCGAAAAAACTATGAACCGTGTTTTCCGCAAATACAAAGTCGGGGCTTTCACGCTCATTGAGCTGTTAGTCGTTATCGCCATCATCGCCATCCTTGCCGGCATGCTCCTCCCCGCGCTGGCCAAGGCCAAAGCCAAAGCGCAACGGATCAAATGCGTCAACAACTTGAAGAACGTCGGGTTGTCCTTCCGCATTTTTGCCACCGACAACGGTGACCGCTTCCCGATGAGCGTCAGCACCAATGAAGGCGGCTCGTCCGAATTCGCCATTGCCGCGAGCGCCACGGCGATCCCGCAAGTCTGGCGCCACTTCGCCGCGATGTCCAATGAGTTGAGCACACCCAAGATCATCGTCTGCCCCGCGGACGGATCGAAGACCGAGGCCACCAACTGGGGAGTGGTGCTCCCGGCCGGCCACCTCATCAAATTGGGGAACAAGGCCACGAGCTTCTTCGTCGGACAGGACGCGGATGAGACCCGCCCGCAATCGTTGCTCTCCGGTGACCGCAATGTTACGAATGGTGGCGGCACCCACATCGCTCGGGCTAACATCGACAAGTCCCAAGTCATCAAGCTCGGAACGAACCACACTTCAACGATCGGCGCCGGTTGGTCGAAGGATATGCATCAGAACCAGGGCAACGTGGTCCTGGGCGACGGCAGCGTGCAACAGATCAGCACCGCCCGTCTGAAAGACCAATTGAAGACCTCCGACAGCGACAATACGCTCGCTTTCCCTGGCTCGAATTAACAGGAATTCCGATTTGGCTTTCGACAAAGGCATCTGCAAGGATGCCTTTTTTGTTTGTCTGGTTTAGTCTCACGCGAAGACCGCAGCGCGGCAAAGCCAGGCCCAGCCGCGACCGAAGTCGTTAAAGCGTTACAAGGTTAAATCGTTAAAACGGTTAAATGAGTTAAATTTGATCGCAGCTTGCGAGCAATTTCAACGATTGCTTCGCAAGGGATCGCCAAGCCGCCAAGCTAAAGGGGGAATGGTTTTAGAGTGCGATCTCGGATTAGCCGCTTTCCACAGCGGTTTTCAGGATTACCTGATCCAGAGGGGTGCTGGGACGAAACTGGACCGTCCGAAACAGTTTCTCGACCACAGGCTTTCGCCTTTGCATATCCTGGAATCCAACCGCGTAAGCTTCGCTATACGGGACGAATTCGATCGGTGATTTGGATCCCAAAACTCGCACCACCAACTGCGCCAAGTCCCGGATGCTGATCTCCTCCGTGCCACCGACATTGAACACTCCACCCCTAGTCTCGGTCGATTTTTGCAAGCGAATCAGCGCTTCCACCGTATCCGCGACGTAGCAAAAACACCGCGTCTGCCGTCCGTCCCCGAACACTTTCAGCGGCAGACCTGCTTTCGCCGCTTCGATGAAGCGGGGGAGGACCATTCCGTAGCGGCCGGTCTGGCGCGGGCCAACGGTGTTGAAGATTCGTGCGACCACCACCGGCAGGCCTTTTTCCTGCGCGTAAGCCAGTGCCAGGAATTCATCCATGAGCTTCGAGCAGGCATAACTCCATCGCCCCAGAAAAGGCGGGCCAATGAGCAAATCGTCTTCCTCGCTGAACGCCGGCTTCTGGCTCTTGCCATAAACCTCGGAAGTGGAGGTCAGCAAGACCGGGACGGACCTTGCGCCCGCGGCCTGTAAGATCACTTCGGTCTCGTGCAGGTTGGTTTGAATGGTGCGAATCGGGGAGTGTACCACTAATTCCACTCCGACCGCCGCGGCCAGATGAAAAATGAAACTCGAGTTCGCGGCGATGGCGTCAAGGTCGGCGCACTCAGAAACCTTCGCGTGCAAAATGCGAAGGTCCGGGTGGGAGATCACCGCCTTGAGGTTGTCCAGGCTTCCGGTTGAACAGTCGTCAATGACAGTGACCGCGTTGCCTTCGCGCAACAGCCGCTCGACAAGATGCGATCCGATGAAGCCGGCGCCGCCGGTGACGAGAATGCGAGTATTCAGTTTTCAGTTTTCAGTTGCCAGTTGCCGGTTGTCAGGCAATCGAGTTAATCAGACCGTTGACGATACGGCCGACTTCCGCCGTGCGCGTGAGCAAGCCCGCGGCTTGCTCACTCTTGTCTCTGTAATGCGTGATCATATTTCCTCCTTGATGTGTTTGTCTGTACCGCTTGCCAGTCCGCGCAACGCGCAGCCAGCAATCTAGACCCCTCTTGCCAAGAAAGCTGGCAACTGGCAACTGAAAACTGAGAACTGTTCACTCCAGTGCCTTCGCCACCGCCTCCGCCAGTTTTTGGCGGTAGGCCGCGCTCGCGATCAGGCGCGCTTCCTCGGGATCCGACAGGTAGCCGCCTTCGAGCAAGACCGCCGGCCGATTTTGCTCCCGCAGAACGGTCATGAACCGCGCGCGTTTGATGCCCCGATCGTTCCGTTCCGCCAGTTGCACCATCGTCCGATGCAAGCGGACGGCGATTTGGAGGTTCTGTTCGTCAAAGTCGTTGTTCGGAAAAACCATGGCCGGCACATCCTTGAACTGGCGGATCAGATTGGAAGGCATGCCGGCTGGGGTCAGGCAATACGTTTCCACTCCGTTATGCTCCGGCCGGGCCAATTGGGAATCGACCGAATTGAAGTGCAGGCTCACGAACAAGCTGCCGTTCGCCTGTTCCGCGATGCGCACGCGTTCGGCGATTGGCACATCGATATCCGAAGTCCGCGTCAACACCACGCGCCAGCCTTTGGAATTTAGCAGCGGCTTCGCCCGGATCGCCCAATCCAGAGTGTAGTCTTTTTCGAACCCGGTTTTGAGCACACTTCGGGCTCCTGTTTGTTCTCCGCCATGTCCCGGGTCGAGAACCACGATGCGACGTCCGTCCAACATCGGACCCGGGGAAGAGAGCAGGGGAGCGAAATTTTTCTTCAAATCCAGCGCGTGCAGGAACGGCAGGCCGTTGCTCAAATGCGGAACAAAGCCCAGCGCCAGCGCCAGCCCGTTCCAATACGCGACACGGCTGCCCATCGTGATCGAGAGCACGCCGTTGATGCTTCGGCATTGGAACGTCGGGCCCCAGCCGTTATCAGAACGTTTTGGCGCCTCCAGCCCGCTCATTCGATTCCAGTTTTCAAGGGCGATCCAGGCGTTGGAGGCGAAGGCGGACGGAGCCGCCGCCAACTCTGCCACCACGCTTTCAGAACCCGGAGCGCGGCCTTCAGGCCGCTTCAGCGTCCGAGCCTCCGGCGCGGTGGATGCGCCAGCGGGTGCGGGCGTTGAAGCGGCCTGTAGGCCGCGCTCCGCCTGAACTGAAGGTGAGAGTCGCGGTTGAGTGGCCTTGGTTTTGGCAGGTTCTGCAAGAGGCGGCGCATTCAGCGGTTGGCTGACCACCGGCTCCGGCGGCAAGGTGGTTCCCAAGGGAGTAATTCTTGAAGGCGCTTTGGGCGGACTCGGACACGCGGTCAGGAAAACGAGCGCCGCCATCAACGCGGCAAACTTCCAGGGCTTCGGCACGCGGACATTTTGCGTACGATCACTTTCGACTCAAGCAGATGTTTCAGGGGTTTTGGGTGGATGCATCTTGCTGAAAAGATTTCCCGCCGGCATAGTCTGGGCGCGAGCGGAACCAATGAGCCCAACCATGGCTGTTGAAACTGGCTGAGGCTTTGCAAACCACTAAATGGACACGAATGACCGCTAATGAAAGCGCCGGGTCTTCACCCGAAGGATGAAGCCCTCTGGGGCGACTCTGCCCAGATTAGTGTCTATCAGTGTGAATTAGTGGTTAATCGCTCTCTTGAGCATGAAGATACTTGTGGCCATGACCGGAGCGAGCGGGGCGCTGTACGCCCAGCGCTTGCTCGATAATCTGGACGGCGACGCCCACGAAATCCACGTCGTGCAGAGCAGTTACGCCCGGGCGGTGATCGAACAAGAACTGCCCGGCGGACTGCGCTTGCCGCAAAGCGCGCAGGTGCACAGCGTCAAGAGCATGAACGCGCCCTTTGCCAGTGGCTCGAATCCGTTGGACGCGATGGTGGTCATTCCATGCACCATGGGCACCCTCGGACGCATCGCGCATGGCTTCAGCGAAGACGTTCTGCTCCGCGCGGCGGACGTGATGCTCAAGGAACGAAAGAAACTGATTTTGGTGCCGCGGGAAACGCCGTTGAATCTGGTTCACATCAAAAACATCGAATTGCTGGTCTTGGCGGGGTCGATCGTTCTGCCGGCGAACCCATCCTTCTACACGCTTCCCACCACGATCGAACAGGTCGTGGACACGGTCGTCGCGCGCGTCTTGGATCACCTGGGAGTTCCGCAGACCATCATGCCGCGCTGGCAAGAAGAGCGGGAGTAGCAGGAAGAGGTGAGGATGGAAGTATGATCGAAAAAGCTTATAGCTTCTGCCGCTCTTCCGAACGTCGCTAAATGCATCGGCCAGCCTCCATCCTCCATCCTCCGTCCTCCATCCTCTCCCAGATCCGCACCTGGGCTGAATTCGTCAAATTCTCCCATACAATCTTCGCGCTTCCCTTTGCGTTGGCCTCGATGGTCGTCGCGGCTCAGGAGCAGCGGGGTTGGCCCGGCTGGCGCGTTTTCGGGCTGATCCTTGCCGCCATGGTCTGCGCCCGCACGTGCGCCATGGCCTTTAACCGGATTGTCGATCGCGAATTCGACAAAGTGAATCCCCGCACTTCGACGCGCCATTTGCCTGCGGGCCAGATCTCGCTGGCCGGCGCCTGGGCCATTTGTGCGGGCAGCGGTCTTGGCCTCATCGGCGTGAGTTACTTCATCAACAGCCTGTGTTTTTACCTTTCACCGCTCGCGCTCATCATCGTCTGCTTTTACTCGCTCACCAAGCGTTTCACGGACTTCACGCACTTTTACCTGGGCCTCGCGCTGGCGCTGGCGCCGGTGGGAGCGTGGCTGGCGGTCCGAGGCGCGTTTGGACTGCAGCCTTTCATCCTCGCGTTGTCCGTGGTGGCGTGGCTCGTGGGCTTCGACATCATCTACGCTTTGCAGGATTACGAATTCGACCGCAAGCAGGGCCTGCGCTCGCTGGTTGTGCGATGGGGACCGAAGAACGCTCTCATGTTTGCTTTTCTGTCGCACATGGTGATGTGGGGCTTGCTCGGTCTGTTCGGATTGATTTCGAATTTTCGCGTGGCATATTTGGCCGGCTTGCTGATCATTCTGGGCAGTTTACTCCTCGAACATTGGCTGGCCAGAAAGCGGAGCTTGAAATGGATCAACGTGGCCTTTTTCCGGTTGAACGCGCTGATCAGCGTGGTCTTCCTGATCGTGACCGTGACGGAAGTCGTGTTTCCAAGGTTCCGAGTGTTTCAATGAATTTTTTTCTCCAGCACAGCGAGCTGCGCGACATCCACGAGAAGGTCGCCAATGGTCTGCGGATTGCGGAGGCCGACGCGGTGCGGCTTTTTCAGAGCAAGGACGTCAACGCCCTCGGCGCCATTGCCAATCTCGCCTGCCAGCGCAAAAACCAAAACCGCGCCAGCTACATCGTCAACCGCTACATCAACTATTCCAACTACTGCATCCTGAGCTGCCAGTTCTGCGCGTTTGCCCGGAAAAAGCGGGACGCGGATGGTTTTCAGCACACGGTCGAAGAGATCGTGCAGAAAGCACGGGAAGCGCTCTCCATCGGGATCACGGAGCTGCACATTGTCGGCGGCCTGCATCCGAGCCTGCCCTTCCGCTATTACACGGATATGCTGAAGGCGCTGAAGAGTCTGGACGCCCGCCTCCAACTCAAATGCTTCACCGCGATCGAAATACTGCACCTGGCGTGGCTGGCAAAAAAGTCGGTGAAGGAAACTTTGCTCGAATTGCGCGCGGCCGGGCTGAATTCCCTGACCGGTGGCG
Organism: Verrucomicrobiota bacterium; assembly: GCA_016190065.1. Classification (GTDB taxonomy): domain Bacteria; phylum Verrucomicrobiota; class Verrucomicrobiia; order Limisphaerales; family SIBE01; genus VHCZ01. Next base: position 1,577 of record JACPRI010000372.1, on the reverse strand, counting down.
GCGCCGAAATCTTTCGCAAAGAAGTCCGCTCCGCTATCGCCAAAGGCAAGGAATCTGCGGAGGAATATCTCGACGTGCACCGCACCTGGCATCGCATGGGCGAGCGAAGCACTTGCACCATGCTCTACGGCCACGTCGAATCGCTGGAGGACCGTGTCGATCACCTGCGCCACCTGCGCGAGCTGCAGGATGAGACGCGCGGTTTTTCCGGGTTTGTTCCCTTGCCGTATCAGCCGGAGAACAACAAGATTCCCGTGAACACACCGCCCACCGGGTTTGACGCGCTCCGGACCATTGCCGTCAGCCGGATTTACTTGGACAACTTCGACCACATCACCGCGTATTGGATCGGTCTGGGATTGAAACTCGCGCAAGTCGCCCTGAGCTATGGCGCGGACGATCTGCACGGAACGATCGTGGAGGAAAAAATCTTTCACATGGCCGGAGCAAAATCGCCGGAGTTGCAAACGGAAGCCGAAATGATCAAGGCCATCCGCGAGGTCGGACGCGTGCCGGTGCAACGGAACACGTTCTACGAACCGATCAAAGTTTGGGAGACACCGGCCGCCGCCGCCACAGAATCCAATCCGAGCCGGTCGCCGGTGCTGGAAGCGAATCTGGCCACGGCGTGAGCGGGAGTTTCAGGAGTTTAACTTAACCACGAATTGACACTAATGAACACTAATGGAATGGCGATTCTCCGATCCGCACAGGCGACGAAGCTTTTGTGCGCGTTAGCTCTCCCGATCTCTTGAAATCGGTGTCCATATTAGTGTTCATTAGTGGTTAAGAACGCTGCTATTCCGTTTTCATGTCTTCCTCCGAACAGCAACCGTCGAAACTTCGCCTGGCGCCCGGTGAACCGGCGGAGAACATCGCCCAAAGGCACGAACGCGAAAAGCGCGCCGCATTTGTCCAACGAGAGGATGCCCTCAGCAACTCCCTGGCCCCGTTCCGCGTCGGGTCTGTGCCCTATTTGAACGCGGTTCCGCTGACGCGTGGCCTGGAGGAGCAGGTACTCTTTATCCCGCCCTCCGCGCTGGCCGAGAAACTTCGCCGAAGTGAATTGGACGCCGCGCTCGTAAGCGTCACCGAGGTGCTCTTCAACGACTGCTATGACGTGCTGGACGGAATCGCCGTCGCGTCGCTCGGCGAAGTCAAGAGCGTGTTTCTGGCACATCGCCGGCCGCTTGAAGAAGCGAAGGAAATCTTTTGCGACCCTGCTTCGCTCGCCAGCATGAATCTGCTCCGCGTCTTGCTCGCGGAACGCGGACTTCGGACCGAGTTTAAGCCACTGGCGAGCTACGACGCGAGCCGGCTGCCGGATTTCGCTTTGCTGATCGGCGACCCGGCGCTCGATTTCCTGCTGGGCCCGCACGAGCATCAGATTTGGGACCTCGGGGCGGCCTGGTTTGAAATGACGAAAAGTCCTTTTGTCTATGCCGTCTGGGCCTTGCGCCGGGGGGTCGAAAACGAGCGGTTGCGACGCCTGCTCCGCGAGGCCAAAGATTTTGGGATGGACACGCTCGACTTCATTATCGGGAACCGCACCGAATACGATTACGCGTTCCGCAAGG
>JACPRI010000371.1 GCA_016190065.1 Verrucomicrobiota bacterium | reverse complement strand
GGCTCGAACGCGGCGTCGATCTGGTGGGTCAACGGCCGGGAAGTCATCGGCATCTACGGCGACCGCCAGACCGTCATTGACGACGGCGTCTCCAAACGCCTCACACTCAGAAAGGGGCCCAACATCGTGCGCTGTGCCGTCATCAACGGCGGGGGAGCGACCGACTTCTGCGCGCGGTTCCTCGATGCAGAGGACAAACCATTGAAGGGGATCGTGCTGAACGTGGGTGACGTACTGAGGAAACCGTAGAATGGACTACACGATAAAAGTATGTTGTCCCGCCTTTAGGCGGCCCGGACCGGCTAAAGCCGGGACTACGAGCTCTTCGCTGTCGTTCAGCTCGACGTCTCCTCAGTAACTCGATGAGCCCGCCCGTTCCGCAGCCTCCAGCCGACGGCGACCGCCTCAAGACACGCGAATACATCGGCTACGCACTCGGCGACACCGCCACGAATTTCTTTTTTCAGACCTTCAGCATTTTTCTCATTTGTTGCTTACGCGGATGGTCGAAAACCGTAGCTCGCAGTGTCTGTCGTTTCCGAACGCACGATGACGACCGCGCGTTACAGCGAACTCGATCATTGGCTTTCGTCCGGATGAGAAGAGCAATCTGATTAAACGAACCAAACGAGAGTACGAGTGTCATGGCCACACAGAATCTAACTTTCCGGGAAAAGTTCGGCTACGGGCTGGGCGACATGGCCAGCAACATCGTCTATCAGGCCGTCATCAACGTCCTGATGTATTTCTACACCGATGTCTATGGCATCGAGGCGGCCGTGGCGGGGACGTTGATGATCGTCGTCCGCTTTTTTGATGCGATCACCGATCCGATCATGGGGGCCATCGCCGACCGCACCCGCACCCGGTGGGGTCGCTATCGTCCGTGGATGCTCTGGATTGCCATCCCTTACGGCATGCTTGCCGTCGCCGCGTTCGTCACTCCGGATGTCGCGCCCGGAACCAAACTGGTTTACGCGTACATTTCCTACGCGCTGCTGATGACCGCCTATACCGCCGTGAACATCCCTTACTCGGCGTTGGCGGGAGTGATGACCTCGGACAAGGATGAACGGTCCGGCCTGCAATCGTGGCGTTTCGGCATGGCCATGGTGGGTGGCTTCCTGGTGACCGTTTCCATCTGGCCGCTCTCCCGCCTGCTCGGGGGCGGCGGCAAACCGGAAGATTTGCAATTGGGCTTTCCGTTTGCCGTCGCGTTGCTCGCGATTGTCGGGGTGACCGCGCTTTTCGGCTGTTTTGCCTGGACCCGCGAGCGCACCTATCCGGATGAGGAGGCGCAGAAGGGAAATGTCACCAAGGCCACGGTGCTGGAGGACCTGGGTGCCATGCTCCGCAACAGCCAGTGGCTGATCGTCACGCTGGCCATGTTCATCATCCAGATTCGCGGCGGCTTGCAGGGCAGTGTGAAGGCCTACTTCATCCGGTATTACATCGATCACGACCTCACGGGAGTCTTCGCCATTCGCGAGAACTTCCTGGCGCTCTACATGGGGCTGACCATGCTGGCCGGCGTGGCGGGAGTATTTGTGGCCAACCGCCTGTTTCTGAAACTGCAATGGTGCAAGGTGACCGTGATGAAGACGGCGCTGCTCGGTTCGCTGGTGCCCAACGGATTGTTGTTAATAGTGCCACGACAATGGTGGGAAGCCTCGTTGCTGCTCATCATGCTCGCCAACTTCTTTCACATGATGTTTATCCCATTGTTGTTCGCCGCCATTCCAGACACGGTGGACTACGGTTTGAAAACCATCGGACGCGGCGCGATGGCGATGTTTTTCGCCGGACAATTGTTCGCCTTGAAGATGGGAATTTCCGTGGGCGGCGGATCGGCAGGATGGATCCTGGGAATGTTTGGTTACAAGGCCAACATGGAACAAACCGAGCACTCGTTGTTTGGAATCAAGCTCGCCTTCGCCGGGGCGCCGCTGGTGGCGGCGATCCTCGTGGTGATCCTGCTGCAATTCTACAAGTTGAAAAAGGGCTGGGAGCACAAAGAGGGCCTCATCGGTCCCGGGGTTGAACTGCAGTAGTTGGCACTTGCCATGACCATTAGCAACCCCATCCTCCCCGGCTTCAATCCCGATCCGTCCATCAAGGCCGGGCATTCTCATCGGCCGCTTTCTCGTCCCGCTGTTTCTGGCACAGTTCGGCTATGTGAAAGGCGCGGAATCACAGACCGCCAGAGCGTTGTTGGGCATCGCCATCACTTTCTCGCTCGGATCCGCGCTTTTCGCCCTGCTGAAAGCCGTCGCACTCCTGAGCTACCCGCTGAACCAGAAGCGCGTGGACGAAATCGAACGGGCCCTGGCCGCGCGCCGCGCCGCCAATCCGGACCCTGGAATTGGCAGTTAAAACCACGAATGGACACGAATGAACACGAATTAAAGCACTGTTCATCCTGGAAAAAGCCGTTTAGCCACAGAGAACACAGAGAACACAAAGAGTTGCAGGCTCATCCGACGGCAGACCCAATCACCCGCAGGGTGAGTGGTAATGCTGCTCCACTCCTTTGTCTTTGTGATCTTTGTGATCTTTGTGGCCAATCAACCGCCGCTTTTTGGTTCATTCATTATCCCGTGCGAGGATCCGGGTAGGCCCGATTTCTCCGGTGCGGCGATGAACGGTGGGTTCAGCGGCAGGTCGGTTTGCTTCCGGCGCCGGCAGCCGCGCCGGCTTTCCGCGAAGGCGTGAATGTCCTTCCCGGAACGGAGGAAGTTCCCGGCGCCACGCTGCTATCGTCGAAGCTCATTGAAGTCTGTCCGACATTTAATCAAACTCCACCCCTCCTCCGGCTCACCGGCTCACGGACGCGCTTGCGGAACCGCTCCTGCAACACTACTCTGGATCTCATGAGTGTGACCGTGAATCTTAGCGCGGAGGAAGTCGCAAAAATCAAGCACTTCACAGAAATCGAGAGCGAAAACGAGGCGGTGGCGAAGGCCGCGCGAGAATTCCTCCGGGTCGCCCAACTGCGCGAGTTAAAGACGGCTTCAGGGCAGGTCGATTATCAGGACGTGAGTGAGACTGTGATGACATCAACCCTTGCGACAACGGCGGGCACAACCCTAAACTCTGCTAACACATGAAGCCGCAAACTCCGCCGCGCTTGAAGAAGCTACCACCAACCAAGCAGCAGCGCATGGACGAGTTGCTGGACCGGAATCGCGAAGGGGTCATCACCGCTGCCGAGAAGGCAAAGCTGCACGCATTGGTGGCTGACGCCGAGCAACTCATGGTCGAAAACGCCAAACGTCTCGCTGCCTTTCACGAGCAGGAGGCATCTGAAGCACCGTCAGGAGCTACTCCTGTGACGATATGGGTGAAAGCGTCACCGGTGGGGCGTTGATCCATGGCGCGGGTTGAGGCATACCGGCTCATCGTGGTCGCCCGCGCTGGTGGAGCCTGCGAGTATTGTCGGCTATTGGAAGCGGCTACCGGCGTCACCTTTCACATCGAACACATTGTTCCGCAAATGCACGGCGGGAAGACGTTGCTGGACAACCTGGCTTTGAGTTGCCCAGGATGCAATCTGGCAAAAGGTGACCGTGTCAGCGCGAAAGATCGTCGGGGCCGGGACCAGCCATTGTTTAATCCACGCGCGGTCCAATCCTGGCTCCTGGGCTGGCACCTGCACTTTATTCTCGACCGCGAGAACGGATTGATTTCAGCGCGCAGCCCAACTGGTGAAGCAACCATTGGCGCTCTCAGAATGAACGACGCGAATCGGTTGTTTGCGCGCCGGCTCCAGATACAGGCTGGGCTCATCGCATAGACCCGGTGTCCGGATGGACGAGACTCTTGAACCCCATCCCGCATGACCATCCGCAATCCCATCCTCCCCGGCTTCAATCCCGACCCTTCCATCGTGCGCGTCGGCGACGATTATTACATCGCCACTTCGACCTTCGAGTGGTTTCCGGGCGTTCAGATTCATCATTCGCGCGACCTTGTTCATTGGCAGTTGCTCACACGTCCGCTCAACCGCGCCAGCCAACTCAACATGCTGGGCGATCCCGATTCCTGCGGCATCTGGGCGCCATGCCTCACGCACGCCGACGGTTTGTTCTGGCTCGTTTATACGGACGTGAAACGTTTCGGGCGCACGAGCGTTGGCGGGGCTAGCGGCGCATCGATGCGCGACTTCCACAATTACCTTGTCACCAGCACGCGCATTGATGGCGATTGGTCGGATCCCGTCTATCTCAACAGCAGTGGATTCGATCCCTCGCTGTTTCACGACGACGACGGCCGCAAGTATCTCGTGAACATGCTCTGGGACCATCGGCCTGGAAACAATCGCTTTGCGGGAATTGTCCTGCAGGAATACTCGGTAAAGGAACGCAAACTTATCGGTGAGCGTGTGAACATTTTCAAGGGCACGCCACTGGGATTCACGGAAGCCCCGCATCTCTACAAACGCAATGGCTGGTTCTACCTGCTAACCGCGGAAGGGGGCACATCCTGGGGGCACGCGGTGACGATGGCGCGCTCGCGACAGCTTACCGGCCCATACGAACTGCATCCCGACACTTACATCATGAGCGCGCGACACCGGCCTGACTCCGATTTGCAACGCGCCGGGCACGCTGATTTGGTCGAGACGCAAAGCGGCGAGACTTACATCGTATATCTTTGCGGCCGACCGCTGCACAATCGCGGCCGCTGCACGCTCGGCCGCGAGACGGCGATTCAAAAAATGGTTTGGGGCGAGGACGACTGGCTGCGCACGTTGGATGGGCAGGGGATTCCAACAACTGAAACGCCCGCACCGACGTTGCCCGGACTCCCCCTCACCCCGTCCCTCTCCCCCACGGGGGGAGAGGGTGGCCGAAGGCCGGGTGAGGGGGAGGCTCACGGCGAATCGAACGTCGTTCGCCGCTCCGACTTCAACGAACCTCAGCTTCCCCTGGAATTCCAATGGCTCCGCACGCCGTGGCCGGAAGAGATCTTCAGCCTCATCGCGCGTCCGGGTTTCTTGCGCCTCTTTGGCCGTGACACGATTGGCAGCTTGTTCCGGCAATCACTCGTGGCGCGCCGCCAGCAATCGCATTGTTTCAGCGCAGCAACGGTCGTCGAGTTCGAGCCGGAACATTTTCAGCACCTGGCCGGCTTGGTCTGTTATTACAACGCCACCAAGTTCCATTACCTTTACATCTCGCACGACGAAACGCTGGGCAAACATGTGCGCGTGATGTCCTGCGTGCCGGATTCGCCGCAAGCCGACGCCTTCACGCCGCCCATCGCGATCCCCAACGGCAAGCCCGTGCACTTGCGCGTTGAAGTGGACTACGAACGACTCCACTTCGCCTTTCGCGTCGAAGGCGCGGACAATGACTGGCGCTGGCTGCCGCAACAATTTGACGCCAGCATCCTCTCCGACGAAGCCACCGCCCCAGGCCAGTCGAGTTTCACGGGCGCATTCATCGGCATGGCGTGTCAGGATCTGGCCGGCACGGTGCGCCCTGCGGACTTTGATTTTTTTGAATACCGAGAGCGGAGCTACTGCGCGGATCCATTTTCATGATGTGACGTTCATCGTCGAAGAAGATCGGCAACTGCGCACTCACGAATTTGCACATTTTCAGCAGGCCCATGATGACGGTAGGCTTCCAGTGAAAACTCGTTCCATATCCACCTATGAGCACCAAACCCGCGTGCAAGTTCGCCATGTCGTTGCTTGCCCTCTGCGCGTTGTCCGCCGCAGTTAATTTGGATGCCGGGGAAGCAGTTGGGTTTTTTCCCGGCTGGAATTCCGAAGACGACTTGGGGCCGAGTCGAATCGCTGACGAAACCGAACCTGCTTCGCCCCAGCAACAGTCGGGAAGATTCAGCCAGGCCGCGGGGCGCGTATTCAAAGACCGCATCACGCCACACTGGTTCGCAAACAACACCCGTTTCTGGTATCGCAACGACCTTCGCGGT
>JACPRI010000370.1 GCA_016190065.1 Verrucomicrobiota bacterium | reverse complement strand
GGCTAATCCGTTTAGCCGTTTTCACGATTTAACCTTGTAACGCTTTAACGGGTGTTGGTTTCGCCTGCTTTCAGAAGTGACTTTCCCTGTGCCTCGTTCCACATTCACCCCTTGTGAAGCGAAAGAGCAAGAATCTTCCTGTTTCCCGAAGCGGACGCTTTAGCGCGGGCCCCGAACCGGAGGCCGCGAAATTTACCGAGTCCGTCTCCTTTGACTGGCGACTCTGGCGATACGATATCCTCGGTTCGATGGCCCACGCCACCATGCTTCAGAAGATCGGTCTGCTTACAAAAACGGAACGGAATGGCATCGTCAACGGCCTTGAAAGAATTGGACAAGAGATTGCCGCCGGAAGATTTCGCTGGAAAACCGAGTTGGAGGACGTGCACATGAATATCGAAGCGGCGTTGACCCGTCGCGTCCCGGCGGGAGCGAAACTCCACACCGGCCGTTCGCGCAACGACCAGATCGCGCTCGATGTGCGGCTCTGGCTCCGGGACCAGATTGCCGCGCTGGCGCGCGAGCTCCGGGATTTGCAGAAAGCTCTGGTCGATTTTGGCTCCAGGAACGCCGGCGTCGTGTTGCCGGGTTATACGCATTTGCAGCGCGCGCAACCGGTCTATTTCGCCCACCACATGCTCGCTTACGTGGAGATGTTCGAGCGCGATCATCAACGCGCGTCGGAATGTTTCCGGCGAGTCAACGTTTGTCCTTTGGGCAGCGGCGCGATTGCCGGCTCGACCTTGCCCCTGGACCGTGAACTCGTCGCGAAATTGCTCGGCTTCGTCGATGCCCGAAACCGTCCGCGGCTCACCCAGAATTCGATGGACGCAGTCAGCGACCGCGACTTTGCCATTGAATTCTGCGCCTCGGCCGCGCTGATCGCGCTGCATCTGTCGCGGCTGGCGGAAGATTTGATTCTCTGGGCCACAGCGGAGTTCAACTTTATCAAGATCAGCGACGCCTACACGACCGGCTCGTCGCTCATGCCTCAGAAGAAGAACCCCGATATCGCCGAGCTGTCCCGAGGCAAGGCAGGGCGTGTTTTTGGAAATCTGATGGCGTTGCTCACGCTCTTAAAGGGATTGCCCATGACGTACAATCGCGATCTCCAGGAAGACAAGGAGCGCTTGTTCGACACGGCCGACACTGTGCGATCGACCGCGCGCTTGATGGCGGCGATGCTGCGTCATACGACCGTCCATGCGGGAAACTGTCTGCAAGCGGCCAGTGATCCCGGTCTGCTGGCCACCGATCTGGTGGATCACCTGGTCCGGAAGGGCAGGTCATTTCGCGAAGCGCACCATGGCGTTGGACAGCTCGTCGCACTCGCCGAACGATCCGGCAAACGGCTCAATGAGCTTTCCGTGGCCGAGTTGCAGTCGGTCGATCCGAAGCTGGACACCGACGCCTTGAGAATCTTCGATGTCCCGCGAGCGCTGACCCGCCGAAATTTGACCGGCGCGCCCGGTGCTCGAGAAGTGAAGAGGCAGTTGGGACGCTGGAAGGCGATGCTGAGTGAATAGCGCGGGGCGCTAAACGCCAGGATCGAACATGGCCCATGCGCGGCAAACAAACTGAAGGCGGATGAGCGCCAATGCCACGCCCTTGCTCGAAGATCTCCTGAAGGACGTTTCTCGATCCTTCTACCTGACCTTGCGCGTTCTCCCCTCCGCGATTCGCCCGCAAATCGGCCTGGCCTATCTGCTCGCCCGCGCCGCCGATACCATCGCGGACACGGACATCATCCCGGTCGTGGGCCGGCTGTCGGCTCTGCAAGGGTTTCGGAAAATTCTGGTGGGCAGCGAATCCGGGGAGTTTCGAGCGGACGAATTCATTGCCGCGCATCAGGTCTCTGCCGCTGAACGATTGCTGTTGCGGCGAATCGACGAAGCCCTGCAGGCGCTGGAGCGATTCGACTCTACGGACCAACGGCTGATCCGCGATGTTCTCCAGACCATCACCAGCGGACAGGAACTGGACTTGCAGCGTTTCGCCTATGCCAGCAGCAACTGCGTCATTCCGCTGAAGACCGACGCTGAGCTCGACGATTACACGTTCCGCGTCGCGGGTTGCGTTGGCGAATTCTGGACCCGCATGTGCCGGCGGCACATTTTTCCCGCCGATTCCATCGACGCCGCCGACCTGATCGCGAACGGCATCCGTTTTGGCAAAGGACTGCAATTGATCAACATTTTGAGAGACCTGCCCGCGGACCTGCGGCGAGGACGCTGTTACCTGCCCCAGGCACAATTATCGGAGATGGATCTGAAACCGCAGGAGATGCTCGCACCGGAGAGCGAAAACCGTCTTCGCCCTTTGTATGACGACTACCTGGATCGCGCGGAAGCACACCTGGCGGCCGGGTGGTACTACACGAACACTCTGCCGCGCCGCGCGGTCAGAGTCCGACTCGCCTGCGCCTGGCCGATCCTGATTGGCCGGAAGACGCTGGCGAAGCTGCGGTCGGGAAGGATCCTCGATCCGGCCCGGCCGATCAAAATCCGCCGCCAGGAAGTATGGTCGCTAGTCGCGCGCTCGGTGGTGACGTATCCGTTTGCACGAGTGTGGCGCCGATTATATCACTCAGGCGGAACCTGAGCCTCGAAACCGGTTGCCGGATGTCTCATCTTGGAGTAATTAAGGCTCATGCAAACATCGAGGTTTCTTTTGGCCATCTTTATGGCCGGTGCCGGACTCGTAATTACAAGCGCCCAGAATCCGACTCCCGAAGACTACAGCAAAATGCTTGAAGCGGTCCGCCAGAAGGTGGCTGAAGAACGAGCCAATTCGTCCAAGCCCGCGTTGCGCAGTTCAACCGCTCCCAGGGCCGTGATGACAACGCCGGCTCCGGAGAAGAAAGCAGAACCTTCGCCATCATCTAAGTCGGCGACTGGAGCCTCCGAATCGCCCGAACTTCGCCAGTTGCTCGAGGACTTGCGCACCGCTGTTGCAAGAGAACGCGCCGCCTCAATCTCGCCACCGAAAACGTCGGCACCATCGGAGAGCAGCAGCACGGCCAGGCCGGCCGTGAAAGCGATACCAACCGCACCCGTCACGGTTTCGACGCCGGAACCGGCGCCGACCCCACCTCCGGCCGAGACTCAAGCCGGGCCAGCAACCAAGCAAGAACGCCTGCAGGCGTTGCTGCTGTTGTATCGAGCGGACAGACTCACCCCTCAGGAGTACCACGAACAGCGCGCGAAGCTTCTGGCCGAGCAGTGAGTTGCGGTGGCTAATCAGTATTCAGTGATTAGTGAATCAGTGATCCGTGGCCTCTGACAACTGGCAACTGATTACTGAAAACTGATCACTGGTTACTCCTCCACCAGTCTTTCCGTGACTTCCAGTCCGGCTTTGGCATAACTACGCGCCATGCATGATTTCCGATATGTCGGCAGCAAGCTGTATTGCGAGCATGTGCCGGTCGAATCCCTCGCCAGGAAATACGGCACGCCGCTCTACGTGTATTCGCAGCGGACGTTGACTCAGCACTTTCAGAAGCTGAATCGCGCACTGTTGCCGCTCGACCACCTGATTTGCTTTGCCATCAAGGCCAACGGCAATCTAGCCGTGCTCCGGACCCTGAACAACCTCGGCGCGGGATTCGATATCGTCAGCGAGGGGGAACTGCGGCGCGTGATCGCAGCCGGAGGTGATCCCCAAAAGTGCGCGTTCGCGGGCGTGGGCAAGACGGAGGCGGAGATTGCTTTTGCGCTGCGGCAGGGAATTTACGCGTTCAACGTCGAGAGCGAGCCGGAGTTGCAGCGCATCAATGCCGTGGCCGGGCGCTTGAAGAAGATGGCCCCGGTGGCCGTTCGCGTGAATCCCAACGTCGATGCCCACACGCACGCTAAAATCACGACGGGCACGTATCAGAACAAGTTCGGCATCGCGTTTGAGGAGGTCGAGGGCGTCTATGCCCGGGCGAGCAAACTGAAACATCTGCGGCTCCGCGGACTGCAGATGCACATCGGATCGCAGCTCACGGAGGCGCGGCCTTTCATCGAGGCCGTCCGGAAAGTCGCCCCGCTGGTGGCCAGGCTGTCCTCGAAGTATCGGTTCGAGTTTTTCAGCATCGGCGGAGGGTTGGGCATCGTGTACCAGCCGGCGCTCGCGAGCGGCTCGGAAAAGTGGTGGAGTTCACCCAAGGCCAAGCGCATTTTGACTCCGGAAAAGTACGCGCACGAACTCCTCCCGTTGCTCCAACCGCTTGGCCTCCGAGTTCTAATCGAACCGGGCCGGTTCATCACCGGCAACGCGGGGATCCTGGTCACGCGCGTCGAATACATCAAGCGAACCGGCCAAAAGAATTTCGTGATCGTCGATGCCGCGATGAACGATTTGATCCGGCCGGCTTTTTACGATTCGCATCATGAAATCGTTCCTTTGACGCGGAGGAGCGACCGTTTGATTTCGTCGGACGTCGTCGGGCCGATTTGCGAGTCGAGCGATTTTTTCTGCAAAGATCGGAAGCTCCCGAAGGTAAGCCCGGGAGATTACCTCGCGCTGCTCAGCGCGGGGGCGTATGGCTTTGTCATGGCTTCAAATTACAACGCGCGTCCCCTGGCGGCGGAGGTCCTGGTCCAGGGCAGTGCGGCTGCGGTGGTGCGCGAACGCCAGCCAACGGCGAAGTTGTGGGAAGGCGAGAAGGTGCCGCGGTGGCTCGAACGGCAAAGCCGCTAGGGTTCGTAGGCGCAAAAAGCACGCTAAAGCGTGGACACCAAACCCCTGAGAGCGCCAACATGAGAATTGCCGCCGCGGAGCTTGCCGAGTCCGTGCGCCAAGCTGCTGAAGCCGCTGACCGTTCGCTAGCCGGCCAAATCGAGCACTGGGCAAAGATTGGGCGTGCCGCCGAGGCTGTCTTGCCCGATCGAGTGCATCACACTCCGTTGCCTTCGTTTCCTTCTCCTGTTCGAGTGCGGGCCGTCTCCAGACTCCGTTGCTTCCCGAACCTCCGCTCACGCATTGCGCCCATTCGCTGCTTAGATTAGTTTCGCGCCATGACAAATTTATCGGCGGCATGCCGATTGATGGCGCTCCTGCTGGTTTTTCTGGCGGGGAGCGGTTGCGCCCCGATCTCAGGGGTGAGTGAGGACGAGGAAAAGAACCCCCACTACCTGGCCGGCAAAAGCCGTGTCAACAGCATGGATTACCAGGGAGCCATTGAAGCTTTTGAGAAGGCGCTGGAAGCCAATCCTCACTCCGCCTCCGCTCATTTTGAGCTGGGTTTGCTCTCCGAGCAGCGGATGAACGACTACGCGACGGCGATTTACCATTACCAAAAACACCTCAAGTTGCGTCCTAAATCCAATATGGCCGAAAGCGTGCGCCAACGAATCGCTTCCTGCAAAGTGGATCTGGCCAAGAGCGTGGCGTTCTCTCTCGTGAACCAGCAGGTCCACTCTCAATTGACTCATCTGACCTCGGAGAACTCCGCGTTGCGCGACGAAATCCAGCAATTGAAAAATCGGATCGCTCAGGAAGCGTCGCTCGCGAGCAACAGGCCAGTCGCGGCAGTGAATTCTCCGCCCGTCAATCCTGTCGTCAGCGGGACCCCCCGGACGCCGGCGCCCTCGGAGCGCATTCTGCCTGCGGCCACGCCGCCGATTCAAACGCGGCCGGCTGCGACGGCTAAGACCCATGTGGTGAAACGCGGGGAAACCCTGGCATCGATTGCTCGAGAACACGGCCTTACTCTGACGAAAGTGCAGGCCGCTAATCCAAGCGTGGAACCGAGGCGCCTCCGAGTCGGGCAGACCATCCATGTTCCGTCGCCCAGTCCCTAACGCGCATGCTCCACCGCGTCGCCTTTGCGCTGATCCTCCTTTTCTGGCTCGTCATGAACGTCCTCCTCTGGCGTTCTGAATTCCGAGGGCAGGACGAACTGAGCAGCGCAGTGCCCGTCGAATTGGTTTGGAAGAGAATTCTAACGGCGCCGGATGATTCGGCGCTGGAGATATCATTCGGGGACAAAAAAACCGGCTATTGCCGGTGGCGCGCCAACATTGGCGAAGAATTGGCCACCGGCAAAGTGGCCACCGATGAATCTCAGCCGGAAGGAATGATCGAACGCCTCTCCGGCTACACGATCGATGTTGAGGGCAATCTCATCCGCACGGAATCTGGCGCCCGCTTTCGATTTGAGTTTCACGCCAGTTTCACCGCTGCGCACCGCTGGAAGGATTTCACGGCCCGGATCTCCGCCCGGCCTCGAACTGTGGAAATCCAGGGCTCAGCCGCGTCGGAACACCTCCGCGTGACGTTCACGGACGGCGAAGCGAAATGGGAACAACGCTTGCCGTATTCCGATCTGGCCGACCCCGCGGCTCTGGGCCGTGAGTTCGGCTTGCCCCTGGCGGAGAGTTTCGGCGGAGCGTGGAGTTCCTTGGTCAGCCCAAACGACATCGCGCTTGGATTGCGCTGGACGGCCCGCAAGGATTGGCTGCAAATCGGCAGTTCCAAAACGCGAGTTTATCGCCTCCAGGCGCGCCTGTTCGATCGCTATCAGGCCGTCGTGATCGTCAGCCGGGTCGGCGAGATTCTGCGGGTCGAACTTCCCGGTGAGGTGGTCCTGGTGAACGACGCGTTGATCAATCTGTAGGAAGCCGCCATGGTGGAATTGATTGACCTGGTCAAGCGATTTGGAGAACTCACCGCCGTGAATGGCGTCCAGCTCGCGGTGCGGCGCGGGGAATTTTTCGCGCTCCTCGGTCCGAACGCGGCGGGCAAGACCACGACAATCAAATTGATCGCCGGTTTGATGAAGCCCACTTCCGGAACGGTGTGCGTCGCCGGTTTCGACGTGCAGAAGCAGCCGTTGGAAGCGCGCCAGCGTTTGGCCTACGTGCCGGATTTCCCGTTCTTGTACGAGAAGCTTACGCCCTGGGAGTTTCTTCGTTTCACCGGGCAGCTTTTTCAAATGGCCGAGTCCCGCATCCAGGCGGCCGCGAGGGAGTTGGCGGCGCGTTTCAACCTGGAACCCTACTTGTCCAAGCCGATCGAAGGACTCTCCCACGGCACGCGCCAGCGTGTCGCGATTGTGTCGGCTCTGTTGCACGACCCCGAAGTCTTTGTCATTGACGAACCCATGGTTGGACTCGACCCACAGCATGCGCGGGTCGTGAAGGATGTTCTCAAGGAACGCTCGCTCCTGGGGATGACGGTTTTCGTTTCCACGCATCAGCTCAGCGTGGCGGAGGAGATGGCCGACCGGATCGGCATCATGCATCAGGGGCGGTTGATCGCGCTCGGCACGCGCGATGACCTGCGCCGGCAAAGCGGCGCTGCCGGGGCGCTGGAGAAAGTTTTTCTGGCGCTGACGGCCCAGGATCCTGAAGGCGCGGTAGAAAAGGCACCGAGGGCATGAAGCGTTCAAAGTTCAAAGTTCGATGTTCGATGTTCAGATTGCCGGCTGTTCCGGGTTCCAGGGCGTGCGCGCAACACATCGACGCTCTCCGTGAACCTCTGTTTCGATAGGGATTTCCCTCGGTTCGATGCCGACGAGTTGATATGCAAGCGAGCTACTGTCCGTTGCTGTTACTTCTCCGGATCAACACGCTTCAGGCGTGGCGGCGCTTGAAATCCATCCGCGAGCAATCCAGCTTCCTCTGGTCCGTCATCGCAGTCTTCATCCTCGGTTATCTGGCCCTGTCGTTCCTTTTGTTTCATCGCGGTTTGAAATTCATGGGACGCTTTCCCGGATTAGGAGGCTTGTTGACTGAACGGCTTCTTTTTCTGCTGTTCGCGTTCTTGTTCGCGCTGCTGCTGCTCAGCAATCTGGTCATCGGTTACACGAACCTGTTTCGGAATCGGGAAACCTCTTACTTGCTCGCGCTCCCGGTCTCGACGCAGACGATCTTCCGCTGGAAATTCATCGAGTCCACGTTGCTGGCTTCATGGGCGTTTGTGTTTCTCATCGCGCCGCTGCTCGCGGCCTATGGGCTAACCCGCGGCGTGCCCTGGCACTTTTATTTGCTCACGCTGTTTTTGATTGGACTTTTCATCGTCTTGCCCAGTGTCGCGGGTTCCTGGCTGGCGGTAAGCTTGGGCCGGTATCTGGATCGCCGCGCGTTTCAACTGGTGGCGCTCACGCTGGCGTTCGGAGGATTGGCGGGAGCGGCGTGGTGGTTTCAGCCCGAACCGATCACCGATCCCATGCTGGAGACTCGCGTGCTGACCGTATTGGATCGTTTGCTGCTGAAGACACGCTTTGCGCAATTCCCCTTCCTGCCGAGCTATTGGCTTTCGGCCGGCGTCTTGAACTGGTCGGAAGGCGCCTTGGCTTCGGCCAGTTTCTTCGTGCTGGTGTTGTTGAGCTACGTTCTGTTCTTCGGGTTTCTTTCGTTTACCAGGACGGGAGGGATTTTCTATGAGGCGTGTTCGGCGGTGCAAAGCCGAGGCGGGATTCTGGAGCGATGGCATTGGCTCCGCGCACGGCGCCACAACCGTCGGAACTTTGATTTCTCTCCGGGATGGCTGGAATCGGCATTGCGCGCGTTGTCCTGGGTGAAATCGGACACGCGCGCTTTGGTGGCGAAAGACATCCGGTTGTTTTGGCGCGATACCACGCAATGGGGGCAAACCTTCGTCCTGTTCGGCTTGCTCGGAGCTTACATCATCAACCTGCGCCACTTCTCCCACCAACTGACCAATCCATTCTGGGTCAATCTCGTCGCATATCTCAACCTCGGCGCGTGCTCGCTCAATCTGGCGACGTTGACCACGCGTTTTGTCTATCCCCAATTCTCGCTCGAAGGCAAGAGGCTCTGGGTTGTCGGGCTGGCGCCACTGGGGTTGGGACGCATGGTCAAAGCCAAGTTCGCGCTGGCCAGCTCGGCTTCGCTTTGCATCACGCTGGGACTGGTCCTGCTTTCGTGCCACATGCTCAAGATGCCGGGGTCGCGCACGCTCTATTTCGCGGCGGCCGTGACCGTGATGACGTTCGCCTTGAATGGGCTGGCCGTTGGCCTGGGCGTGCTCTATCCAAACTTCAAGGAAGACAATCCCAGCAAGATTGTCAGTGGCTTTGGCGGCACATTCTGCCTGGTCCTGAGTTTTCTTTACATCGCCGTTTCGGTCGTCTTGCTTGCGCTCGGCTCACCGTGGTCGCGCGGGCGCAGTGCTGTCCTTGGATCTCCGGAGACGGCGTGGTTGATCTTTCTGGCGCTTTCGCTGGCTCTGGGGTGGCTGCCCTTGAAGGTTGGCCTGCGGCGATTGGCCCGATTCGAACTGTAGATCCGATGAAATCTTTACACGCGGCGCCGCGAAGTCTAAAGTCCCGCAATGACCTCGAAGTTTGACGAGTCGGACTTTGTCGATACGGACTATCAGAGCGCGAGGTCGCAAACCACCGCCTCCCTCAATCCGACGCAAGCGTCATCCGGGTTTCTCAATCGCCTCCCTTCCCGCGAAGAGCTGGAAGCACGAGTGGGCGAGACCCAGCAACGCCTCGCGGAATTGAAGCGCGCGCAAGAGCAATTGGAACGCGAGCGGGCGGCGC
Source organism: Verrucomicrobiota bacterium (assembly GCA_016190065.1). Taxonomy (GTDB): domain Bacteria; phylum Verrucomicrobiota; class Verrucomicrobiia; order Limisphaerales; family SIBE01; genus VHCZ01. The sequence continues at coordinate 409 of JACPRI010000370.1, read as the reverse complement.
TCGAGGAAGCGCGGCGGCGGCGCGTCGAATTGCAGACGGGCCGGGAAGAGATGGTCCAACATTTGACGCGCGGCCTCGGCTTGCTGGAAAAAGCCGAAGCCGACGCGCGAACAAGCGCCGAACAAATGACCAAGACGCTGGCGGCGTTGCGCGACGCTCTCTCCCACGTCCAGGCAATCCAGGAGCAAACGTGGAACCAGGAGAACTGGAATGTCGAGCTGACGCGCGCGCTCACGACGATCGAGAACTCGCGGATGGAATGGAACCAGGCGCGCCTGAAATGGCCGTTGTTGGACGGAGAAGACCTCCTGGCGCTCGACCGGAAGAAAACCGCCCAGGCGCTCGGTTCGTTCTGGGAAGGCAAAAGTTTCGGGCAGCTCTGCAGACTGGGCTTCGCGTTGACCTGGCC
>JACPRI010000369.1 GCA_016190065.1 Verrucomicrobiota bacterium | reverse complement strand
GGCTTGACCAGATAGGAGTTGGCCCCAAGCGCGTAGGATTTGCTCAAATCGTACGGTTCGTTCGAAGACGTGAGGACGATGACGACCAGCGCCTCGAACTCTTTCTGTTGCCGTATCCACTTCAGCACCTCGTGTCCTGATTTGTACGGCAATTTGAGATCGAGGAAAACAACGGCGGGCAATGGATACTCGGTGCGATCGCGGTATTTGCCGGTGCCGCCGAGGTAATCCAACGCTTCCTGCCCATCCTCTACGACCAACAGCGGATTGATCACGTCGGCTTCCTTGAGCGCGCGCCGCATCAAAAACACATCGTCTTCGCTGTCTTCCACCAGAAGCAGAGCTCTTTTTGTTGTCATGTTTTTGCCTCGTTCAGTATCAACCAAAATCGGCTCCCTTGGCCGATCTCGGACTCGATCCCCACTTCCCCGCCCATGCGCTGGACGGCCTTGCGGACAATGGCCAGTCCAATGCCAGTGCCTCCGTATTTCTTCTCGGAATGCACTTGCCCGAAAATTTCGAAAATCCGATCGTGATGCGAAGGGTCGATCCCGATTCCATTGTCTTCGAACCAAATGCGGACCCGGTCCTGCAGGCGCTCGGTGCGAACGCGGATTTGCGGGATCACTCCGGACGGCACGAATTTTACCGCGTTTCCCAACAAATTAGTCACACATTGGGTCAGGTAAGCTTCGTGTCCAAGGACTGCGTGCAGCGGCTTTTCCACCAGGAGGGAGGCTTGCGGGGGCTGAAATTCAGGATGATTGGGCAAGACATCTTGAATCAGCCGTTCCAAATCTACTGGGTGCAAGGCAATCTCGCCCTTAGCCACCCGGCTGTACGCGAGCACATCCTGAATGAGAGAATCGAGCCGGTTGGACGCTCGAGCAATTCTGTCCAGGAAATGCATGGCCTGGGAATCCAGGCTGTCTTTGTAGTCTTTCAACAGAGCCTTCGCGTAACCCTGCATGGCCCGCAGTGGGGCTCGCATGTCGTGCGAAACGCTGTAGGAGAACGCTTCTAATTCGGAGATGGTCTCTTGCAGCTTGGCCGTGCGCTCGGCGACCAATCGCTCCAACTCCGCTTGAAACGCCCTCCGCTCGGTGATGTCCGTATTGATTTCGAGAGTCGAGGCGTGGTTCCCTTGGGCGCCGCGATCGAGCGTCCAACGGCTGGCCACGTGGATTTTGCCTCCATCCTTGCGTGTGTGAACCGACTCGCCGAGCCAGCGGTGGTCGCGGCGCAGCTTTTCCTCGAGTTGCTCCAACGCATCGGGAAACTCGGTGCGCAGCAACTCGTGCGAGATCCTGCCGAGCGCCTCCTCCTGAGTGAAACCGTAGAGTTCCTCGGCGCCGCGGTTCCAATACGTGATTCGGTTTTGTGCATCGCGCACGAGAATGGCGTCAAACGTCAAATTCAGCAGGCGGGCCTGTTCGGCCAGGCGGCCATGATTGGCTTGAGTCTCCGCCAGCATCCGGTTGAAAGCGTCGGTCAGCGTTCCGAGTTCATCTTCCGTCAGCTTAGGCGCTCGCACCGAGTAATCTCCGGCCTGAGAGACCTTGTGCGCTGCGGTGGTCAGCGCCAGGATGGGATCGGAAATGCGTTTTTGCAGGAGCGTGGAGAGAACGAAGGCCACGCCCAACGAACCCATCAGAACAGTTCCGCCGATGGCCCCGTACCTCCAAAACCGTCCGTACAATCCTTGGAGAGAGGCGCGCAAATACAAGGTGCCAATGGACTTCTCTTCTTTTATGACCGATTGGAAAACAATCAGCGCGTCCGCCGTAAACCGATGGCCGGCGTCCTCCAACCGCGCCGGGAGGAGATTGGTCTGCAATTGGAGCGGGTAACTCGCAAAGAACTTCCCCTCGCGGTCAAACACCGCCGCGGCCACGATGTCCGGCTCGGCCTTGAGCGCGCTCAAAATCTCTTCCGCGGTCTCCTCGCTGTTGAAGGCGAGCGGGGCGGCGATGTTGTCGGCGATCACCGCCGCGAGCGTGGACAGATTCTGCACAAGCTGCGCTCGGAAGCTGACCACTTCGTAGGTCACGAACGCGGTGGCCGTGATCAACAAGACCACGATGCTGACGAGCAGGATGACGGCTCGAACACGATGCTTGATTGAGCTTTGCCCCTTTGGCATTGGGTTATTCGTTGCCGATAACTTCCGCGGCGCGCAGCAGCCGGGAGTCCAGCACCAGCCGGGCGGCGGTCACCGCCTTGAGGTTGATTTGGAGCTTGATCTTATTTTGGCGAGTGAGAAAGCAAATCATGCCGCCTTTCGATCGCGCGAAATCTTCAGCGTCCGCCACCGTCAGGATGCTTCTGCCCGCCAGTTTGGTGAAAACCTTCTTAACGTGTCCCGCTTCGGACGCGCTGACGAAAAGAATGTGACACGATTCAATGTCGCTCACGCTGCGGTAGTGTTCCACGGCCAGTCTGCGGCCATGCGCCGTCTCGCCACTGACGGCCGCGTTCAGAAGGTCACCAAACGGATTCTCACCAAGGACGGCAATGACGATTGGGCTGTTCGTGTTCTCAAAGGCATTCGTCGGCCAGGTCACAAACTGGGCCAAACGCCAGAGGCACACCGCCTTCACTTGGTATTCTTTGGAGACTTGCGCCGAGGCCGGCAGGGTGGCTGCGAACCAAAGGCAAAACAAAACCAGCCACACCGCCCAGCATCGCAACGCGTCTTGGATCCGCATGGGGACCATGAACCGAAAACGTTCAACGTTCAACATCCAACGCTCAACGTTGAACGCTGAACGTTGCTGCCGGCTCATGGGCAGCCTCCACGATTCCGAAATTACGCACTGGGACGATGAACCACGCCCCGTATGCAGTCCCGACTTCAGCCGGTCCGGAGCGCCGGAGCCGCCTGAAGGCGGGACTACAAACCTACGCCGGTTCATGGGCAGTGGCGTGTCGCTCCCAGTCTTGGATTTCAAAACCTCCATGTGACCTTCCCATAAACGCTGCGTGGAATTTCTTGGCGCGTCGCCAAGGCGCCGAATTCGGGATGCTGGTTGTCCAGGAGATTTTGGCCGACGATGGAGATTTCGAGCCGGTCTTTCCAGGCCCACGCCAGTCGCGCGTCACAGGAAATGTAACTGGGCACGTTCGGATTCGGAAGCGCGTCGATGTAACGTCCCACCACGTCCAATTGAAAACTGTCCTTGTCTTTGATAAAGCCGCGAAAATCCATGATCGATTGCAGCTTGAAGATGTGGTGCGGGTCGTTGCCCTCGCGCACGCCCGGAACAGCGGCCGGCGTCGTCGGCGAAAGATGCCGGTGCAAATAGTCGTAGCCCCCGCGCAACCGCCACCAATCGGTCGCTTGAAAATCGCCCGCCAGCTCAACGCCCCACGTCTCGCCTTCGAAATGATTGTCAATCTTGAGAGTGTCGGCGGAGATTTGATCGATGCTGCGAAGGTCGTCGTAAAAATTGTAATACGTCGCGAGCGACACCGCGAGTTTGTTGATCGGACGGACGCGATAGCCCAGTTCAAAGGCGAGCAGTTTTTCGGAATCAAAATCTGAATTACTGACGAGCACGCCGCGGTTTCCGTCAACGCTGTAAAACGGAACCGTCAAGTCCCGGTCCACGCGGCTGGGCGAACGCACGGCGCGCGAGACCGCGCCCCAGAGAACTTGATTTGGGGAAATCGTCCAGGCGAGCCGGCCGCTGGGTTGGATTTCGAAGCCGGAAAAATCGTTGTGCTCGAGTTTCGTGCCGAGGGTCAGCGTCAATGTGTCCGGCGCCAGCGTGATTTCATCCTGCACGAAGCCGCTGAAGAGTTGCAGATCCCGATCTGCCGGAATGAAGGAGAAAGCCGCGGGATTATTATTATGAATCCGGTCCGCCATGAATCGATAGCCGCCGCCCCAAAGCACGTGCTGCCGCTCGCCCACCGGCAGGCTATGCTGAAACATCAAATCAAAGGTGTTCAGATCGTCCTCATAACTGTTCTGCACGTCGCGATGCGTGCGGTCCCAATACGCCTGGACGGAAAGGTCCGAGCCTTCGGAGAGCGCCTGCGTCCAGCGGCCGAGAAGGTTCTGGCCCTGGACGCTCGTGATGTTCGGCGATATCCGGTTCAACTTTCCGCTGTAAGCATTGCCTTCGAGCGTGAACGTCCGGCTCGCGCTGCCGGACGGGAACCAGTCCGACCGAAAACCTCCTTGCCCAAAAAACCAATCGTCCGCGGCGCCGCTGCCGTTGCGCCGCAGCGTGACATCGCGGCCAAAACCCATTCCGTACAGCCGGAAGAAAACGTTCTGGCCGAGTTGGTCGCCATAACGGATCGAGCCAAACTCGTCGAGCAACGAGCCGCCGCCGCCGCTGATGAGCGTGCCTTGAGTGTCTTTGGCGCTCTTGGTGACGATGTTGATGACGCCGTTGACAGCGTTCGCGCCCCAGAGCGTCGCGCCCGGTCCGCTGATCACTTCGATGCGGTCAATGTCTTCGAGCATGACGTTTTGCTCCTGCCAAAAAACGCCGGCGAAGAGCGGCGTGTAAATCGTGCGGCCATCAATCATGACGAGAAGCTTATTGGCCAGCGTGTTGTTGAAACCGCGCGCGCTGATGGCCCAATCGTGGGAATTGACCTGCGCGACCTGAAGATTGGGCGCCAACCGTAGCGCCTCGGCCAGCGACGACGCGGCGGAACGGCGAATGTCCTCCGCGGTCACGACCTGAATTGCGGACGGTGACTCGGAAAGTCTCTCCTCGCGGCCTGAGACGAGCGTGACGGGCGTATCGAGCAGGTCCTCGAAGGAAAGCTTTTTGAGCGTGGCTATTTCGCTGGTCGCTTGAGCATGGG
>JACPRI010000368.1 GCA_016190065.1 Verrucomicrobiota bacterium | reverse complement strand
GTCGTTCAAGCCTCCAGTGAAAGAAGCCGATCTGTCGAAGAGAAGTGTCGAAATTGACCTACGCTGAGGCGGTGCTCGTGAAACTCGCTGCCAACTCCCGAATCTTCCGCAGGTCGAGTTTGCCTGTGCCAAGGTAAGGCAGCTTATCAATGCGGTAGAACTGATCTGCGCGGGGTTTCCACAGGTTCGGCAAATCGGTTTGCGAGAATTTTTCCAGGCCCGCCCTCAGTTTCTCGTCAGAGAGCGTGTGCAGCACCACCAGGCGTTCGCCTTTCTTTTCGTCGGGCACCCCGGTGACCGCGAACGATTGCTCCGTGACGCCGGCGGCTTCGTGCAGCTTTTCTTCGACCTTGATGTGGGGCACCATCTCGCCGCCAATTTTGCTGAAGCGGCTCAACCGATCCGTGATTTCCAGGAAACCATCCTCGTCCAGCGCCGCGATGTCACCGGTGACGTACCAACCGTCGCGGAGGACTTCGGCCGATTTCTCGGGCCGGCCCAGATAACCTTGCATCACATTGGGGCCGCGCACGAGCAGCAGGCCGGCGTGACCGACCGGCAGCGGCTGCAGCGTTTCCGGATCGACGATGCGCACGCTCACGCCCGGCAAGGGGTGTCCGATTTTTCCGCGTTTTGCTCCCACCTGCCGGAAACCAGCCGCACGGAAGTCGCGCGTATTGACCGTGACGGCCGGCGCGCACTCCGTGCAACCGTAGGCTTCGAAAGGCCGCACGCCGAATTGCTCTTCAAAGACGTTCGCGACTCGATCCGGCAATTTCTCCGCGCCGACCAGGACGAATTGCAAACTCCCGAATTGTTCCGACGAACATCCGCGCATGTAGATTTGCAGGAACGTCGGCGTGGCCAGAAGCATCGTCACGCCGTGGTCGCGGACGAGTTCGCCAATGGCGCGGGCCTCGAGCGGGTTGGGATGATACACGACGCCCACGCCCAGGACGGCGGGCAAGCAGAGGGTCCCGGTGAATCCGAAGGAATGAAAAAACGGCAGCACGCCGAGCACGCGGTCATGTTTGTCCAGGGCGAAAGTCTGGCCCAATTGCTCGAGGTTGGCGCCAATGTTGTAGTGCGAGAGCATCACTCCTTTTGGATCGCCCGTGCTGCCGCTTGAAAAAATGATCGTGGCCAGGTTGTTGAGCTGATCTTGTGATGGGCCAGTTCCCGGCCATTTCGGCGCCGCTTTCCCCTCACCCAGGCCTTCTCCCTTGGAGGGAGGGAGCGCCTGCTGATGCGCTGGCTGTGCCGCCGGTCTCTCCGCCTCGCCCGCCCCGCGGGTTGTTGTTCCCTCGCCCAGCGGGAGAGGGTCAGGGTGAGGGGGAAGGTTTAGGACCGTCTCAAGCTGGCGAACAGGCAAGAATTTCGCCATCAACCACGCCACTAGTTTTTCACTTAATCTGAGGTTTGCCGCCAATTCCTCCAGCAGCATGGTCTGGCACGGAACTTTGAGTTTGATCTGATCCAGAAAGGCCTTCGAGGTGATGACGGTCTTCAGATTGCATTGCAGTACGCAGGACGCCAACGTGCTTTGGGATACCGTGTAGTTCAGGTTCACGGGGACTTTTCCCGACAAAAGCGCGGCGAAATTCACCAAAGCGCCCGGAATTGTCGGCGGCAAAAGCAGGCCAACCATGGTTTGGCCCTGCCAAACTGACCGCAAGCGTCGCGCCAGAAACACGGTGCGCGTCAAAGCGGAGCCAAACGTGAGCTTCGGGGTCTGCGCGTCGGCCATCGCGAACCGGAACGGATGCCGTCGAGCCATGCGCACAAAAGCCCGGTGCAGCAGGAGCATTTGCGATCGTCGATGACGCCATGCGTCGGCACTCAATTCCTGAACCGCTTGTCGAACCTCGACTGGCGTTGCACTGGCGGGCATCGGTTTCCCAAAATTCACCGTCACTGGATACGGGATCCGGCGCGGCCACTTCCATAAGAACCGTCCGCGTTCGAAACTAAAAATGCTGCCCCACACGCCGTCCAGGGCGACTGGAATGATCGGCGCATCCACGTCCTTCATGATGCGCTCGAAACCGCGGCGGAACGGCAGCATTTGCCCGATGCGCGTGATCTGGCCTTCCGCAAAAATGCAGACCACTTCGCCGGCCTGGATGGCCGCGCTCGCGTCTTTCAGCGATTGGATCATCTCGCGAGGCCGGAGTTCGGACGAGATGGGAATGACGCCCATGATTCGCGCGAGCGGCTTGATCCAGGGCAGTTCATACATGCCTTTGTACATGATGAACCGGATGCGGCGGTCCGTGGACGCGAGCAGCAGCAGGGCATCGACTTGCGAGAGATGATTGCAAACAAATAAGGCCCCGCCTCGCTCCGGAATGTGGTCACGGCCCTGGATGCGGATGCGATAAATCGAGCGCGTCAACATCCACAGCACGAAACGGAGGAGAGCGTCGGGCAGCAGCCAGAGGGCATAAACGGCGCCGACGAGCGTCAGGATTCCGCCGGCCAGGAAAATTTGTTCGGGACGCAAATCAACTACCCGGGTGAAAGCGTAATGCGCGCCCGAGGCCAAAAACACGCCGACGAACGAAAACCAGTTCGCCGTGGCCAGCAAGCCGCCTTTGTTCCTCTTGTCCGGCCGATGCTGCAAGAGCGCGGAGACCGGCACGATGAAGAATCCGCCCGTGAAACCCAACAACCCAAGCCGCAGCAGGGCATCCCCATAAGTCAGACCAGGAAATGAAAGCGCGATGCCGCTGCCGGTCAGCCCGAGAGCCCCGATCGGCACAAGGCCATATTCGATCTTGCCGCCGGACAAGTAACCCGCCGCCACGCTGCCGGTCCCAATCCCCATCGCTAAAGCGACGTTGAGCATGCCGATGCGGGTCTCGCTGACTCGGAGGACTTCAGAGCCAAGAAAGAAAATGTTCAGCAGAAAGAGCGCCCCCAGGAAATTGAAGTAAGTGTTGCCGATCAACGCGAGCACCAGCGGCCGGTCTTTCTTGACCAATTCCAATTGGCGCCAGACTTCCGCCAGAAAGTTCACCCGGAACTTCTTTTCTGGGTCGGCGCCCGGCACGCGGGTGATCCCGAGACTGGTCATGAACCCGACGAAGGCTAAACCGATCAGAATCGTCCCGGACCAAACGTGACGCCCACGCAGATGCTCGGCCATAAACGCGGCTGCAACCGTTCCGAGAATGATCGCCGTGAACGTGCCCAACTCCAGGATGCCATTGCCCCACGAGAGCCGCTTCTCCGGCAGCAACTCCGGAAGCAGCCCGTATTTCGACGGCCCGAAGAATGCGCTGTGTGTGCCCATGAGGAAAACTGCGGCGAGTTGCATGGGCAGGTTGTTCAAAGCCAGCCCTGCGGTGGCGAACAGCATCACCATGATCTCGAATACCTTTACGCCAATTGTGATGGCCCGTTTGCTGAACCGGTCCGCGAGGAAACCGCCGGCCATCGAGAAGAGAATGAACGGCAGGGCGAACAGCGCGCCAACCAGTTCGCCGATGCGGTGTTTGTCGCTCAGCGACATCCCGGTCGCGACGATGAGGAAGACCACCAGGTTCTTGAGGACGTTGTCGCTGAAAGCGCCTTGGAACTGCGTGACGATGAGGCTCCAGAAACCGCGCTGCCACGGCAATGGGACGGAGGCCAATGCGTGCCCTTCTCCGATGGCGGCAGGGGGCCGATCAGGTTTATTCGAGTTCATAGGCATCATGGTTATGCGGGTGCCCAGAAGGAACTGTGCACGGGCCTTGAACCCACCCCCAACCCCTCCGAGCAGGGGAGCACCGTTTGCCAGTTCCCCTCCTGGGAGGGGAGAAGAGGTGGGTTCATCAATAGATTTTTTGAGCTTGAATCGCCACGCCTCGGTTCGCGCTTCGACGCACGTAACCCGTCACCCCCAGCATGGTCACCGCCAGTGCCGCCCCATGATAGCCGGACAACCCGAGGCCTACTCTCGGCGTGTCACGCAAGAATTCATGCGCAAAACGGAAGAGTCCGTAGGCAATCAGGTACACGTGGAAGTGCTGACCGACGAGCGCCTGCTTACGGCGGAGAATCAAGACCGTGATCATGGCCGCCGCATTGAAGAGCATTTCCATGGGCACGGCCGGCCAGCGGGATTCGCCGAAAGCGTCCGCGACCGTGAACCAACTGGGCTCGCACGTTTGCCCCGGACAACAGCCGTGAAGGTAACAGCCAACCCGTCCGAAAAGAATCCCGATCGGTGTGATCAATCCAAACCAGTCACCAGTGATTCCTCGATAACCAATCCAACGTTTCGCCAGTTCGACGCTTAGATACCCGCCGAGCAATCCGCCCAGGATTGTCTTCCCCGTGGCGAGCCGTTGCCAACGATCTGGGCGCGGCCAGTCTAGCCAACCCTCCGCCAAGAGATAAATCAGCTTTGCGCCGAGAAAGGCGCCCACGAGCGCCGCCACATAGACGACGACCAGCCGGTCATCGCGTCGGGTCAGCCGCGACCACATCCAAACGCTGGCCACGATGCCGATCAGCATGAGCCAGCCGTAGGCCGTGTAGCGAAGTTCAAAGTGCATTGTTTACGGGCGCAGATTTGCAGTCCGAGAAGCCCGAGTAGTACCGGCAGAACGAATCGAGCTTGCCATCGGGCCGGATCACATGCGTGCAGCAGCGGTCGATGCGATCCTCGTCCCACGTCCACGCGTCCATGAACGGCTTGATAAACAGCCGGAACGTGTGCGTCTCGTCCATCTCGAATCGTTTCAATAGTTCGCCCAACGGCTCTGACTCGCAGCCGCAGCGCTCCAGATCTTCGAGCCGGTAACGGACTCGGTCCTGCAAGAAGTCCTGCACCTGCGCGAAGTCGATGAAGTCGCTGATGGAGTGAACGCGGCCATTGGCCCGGAGTAGATACCCGATGGTCGCGCAATTCGGATCGCCGCAGGGCAGGGGAGTGAAGTCCTCGAACCGCAGTTTGTCATGCGATTGCTCGACCGCGGCCAGAATGATGTCGGCCGTGTTCAGCCGGTTTGAGATTTCAAATTTGAGATTTGAAATTTGAAATGCGCTTCCCGTCACGCGACCAGAAGCCCGATTCATGTCCGCTTTTTGTCTCTGACGGCTGGCATCTCGCCTGGCTTGCCCCGGCACGCGCCCGCTTTGAAACATCGGCTGGAAACTGATCCCTCGAATGTGGCGGTTTCGCAAGCCGAACTCGGTGGCGGCCCACAAGTGCGGCAGATTCTCCGGAGTCACCGTCATCGCCAGCGTGATCGGCAGGTTCATTTCGCCGCAGCGGTCGATAGCCCGCTGGCGCAACTCGCGCAGGTCGGCGCCGCGCAGAGAATGCTGGCTTTGGATCTGGACGCCATCGAATTGCAAGTAAAGCTGCAGCCTGCCGTATCGGAAACTTTTGGCGAGTGTTCTCGCGAACGCTTCGTCCGACGCGATGCGCACGCCGTTTGTGTTGAGCAAGAGGTAATCGACCCCTGGATTTTTTTGAGCCCATTCCAGTAACTCGAAAAACTGCGGGTGCAGCGTCGGTTCGCCGCCGGAGAGTTGGAGGATCTCAATTTTTCCTTTGCGGTCGATCACGCCCTGAATCCGCTTCTTCAAATCTTCAAGCGGCACCGCATCGACTTTGCCGTTTGTGCCGAGCGGTGAATCGGCGTAGCACGTCGGGCACGCGAGATTGCAGGAATTGACGATTTCGATCAGCGCCAGGCAGGTGGAAAGCTTCTCGAATGGGCCGTCGCCTTTGCCGTGGGCATTGCGGCCGAGCGTCCCGGCAGGGGAGCCATCGGCGGAGCAGCACGCTTTGCCATCCGTTCGTGATGCGTGACGCGTGATGCGTGCTGGGTCGGCGCAGCAACTCTCGGACGCATTTGCGGGATCGCCGACAGACAGCCAGTAAAACCGCGCATCGGAGGCGATGCAGACGGACGTTTCGCCGTGCGTCGGGCAAATCCGTTTGAGAAAAACTTTGGCCGGTTTCCTGCCGACTCGCCACACTTCCGCCGGGCAAGGCGCATGGCACGCCGGACAGCGGCTCGTGGTGCGCTTCAAGAGTTCATCGAGCCGTAGCGAACCTACGGGAAATGTTCTCATTAGTCGAAAAATTCACCAGCGGCGCAACCTCCCATACTGAGGCAGAGCCAGAAGGGAAAAAACAGAGCCCCTAGGATCGGTCCAACCAAAATCACCGCGAATCCCGAATAGTTTCGGATTGCAATGGCGAACCCGCAATAAAGGGCGGCCACGGCACTCGCCACAACAGCGAACTCAAGAATATGTAAGTTATGGTTGCCCGCAGCACCCAACACCAGTACCGTACTGGCGAAGAATCCCAGCGCAAACTTGTCTCGAATCGATGATCTCGACACGTGTGTTAGGCCTTTCGCTTCGCGCTTTGGCACCGACACCTCGGTTAGGCAGCCGGGACATTGGATCGTACTACCGGCCCAGGCTTCGTCACAGATAGACCGCGCCGAGAACGCACTCCAGCGCCCCGCGCGCGATGCCGACCTGGAGCCAGACTACGTGACGAAGCGGATTCGTCGCGGCGACCCAGTAACCGATGGCCATGCTGGCGAATACGCAACCCCACAGGCCGATGAGATAACTCACGCCGGGAGGCAGGTCTTTGAAGTGGAAGACGCCCTCGATTTGCTTCGGGGTAAGAATCAAGGAGAGGCCCAGGAGCAACAGCACGGCCGCGTCCAGTCGCAGCAGCAGGCTGAGCAATTCGATCTTTGAGAAATGGGGCAGGGCCGAGGGGGCCGCTCCGCCCGGCCGGGGTTGTGAATTCATGGTCATTCGTTTGCCGGAAGCCGAGTTTGTTGGCGTGCGGGCCAATCCGCCCAGTCCCGCTGTGAACGACGCGAAGGTATCGTTCTGTTCATATTCTGGCGAGAGATAAGGCGTATCTATTAATTGATGCCGGCCTCAAAGCGGCAATCGAAAAATATGCGAACGCCATTCCTTCCTCGAATGCGCGCCATTCAAAAGAGCTGGCTTCCGGATTGGGCTTCGCGAGAATGGCCGTGTGAATCAGCGTCCTTCGCGGACCAACACCTCCCGATGGCCGGCTGTCAGCAGGCACAACGCTTGGCGAGCCAACATGAGCCCAAGATTGGCGGCAGTCCTCGATCAGGTGCGCCGCTTTGCGGTGTCGCTGCACGGCCGAAGTCCTGGGTTCCTCCCATTGTTCGAGCGCGCGTTCTCGAACAATCCGGATCGCGCCTCAACGGCCATCCCGCAACTCGGGCGACGGTTCGATGCGACGCTGGCCGCGATTGCCTGGGGCTTTTTCTGGATTCGTCAGGGAGAACTTTTTCAAGCCGAGACCGAACTGGAAGCCGTGAAGAACGCCGGCCAAACGCCATCTTTTTGGGGCGGCATGGCAGTGTTGCTTCTGGGCGAGGTTTCTCTGGAATTGGGCGAAACGGAACAGGGATTGAGCCTGATTCGGCAGGCGCAGCAAATTCTGGAAGAGCCGCCGTAGCCCCGTTCGATTGACGCAGTGCCAGTCAGCCGTAGAGCGGAAGGTAACCACCAATGAACACGGATTGACACTGATCCTCAGCAGGCTGACTCCCGGAGGGACCTTATCCTCTGGATGCCTCCAGGAACGCGGTTCTTATGAGTGTGAATTAGTGTCGATTAGTGGTTTTGATTCGAATTCCAGGTGAAAAGCGGAGTTGCGACCGGGCACTTCGCCGGTAATATTGAAGCCAGATTTTCCGAGAATTGTCGCGATGCGCCATGAACAATTTGCCATGATGTTCGTTCCACTGGCCCAAGCAGCCACTCGCTTCATCAAATACCTCCTGCTCACAATGGGCTTGATGTCCTGCCTGGCCAACTCGAGCGCGGCCAGCCCTCCGTTGAGTGAAAAGGAGCTTTCCTTTTTTGAGACGAAAGTCCGCCCATTGCTCGTGGACAGGTGTTACGAATGTCACTCGCAGGAATCGGGCAAACAGAAGGGCGGCCTGTTGCTCGACTCCCGCGCCGGCTGGACCAAAGGCGGTGATAGCGGCCCGGTCATCGTGCCGGGCGATCCGGAGAAAAGTCCGTTGATCCACGCCGTGAAATCTTCCGACGAAAAGACGCAGATGCCACCGAAAAAGAAACTCGCCGAGGAGCAGATCGCGGTTTTGGTCGAATGGGTGAAAATGGGCGCCCCCGACCCGAGAGAAGCCGGCGCATTGCCCGCGGTCGCGGCCTCAATGAACATCGAGGAGCGCCGGAAGTTC
>JACPRI010000375.1 GCA_016190065.1 Verrucomicrobiota bacterium | reverse complement strand
GAGCAAAGCAGCGCCGCCCTGGAGGAAATGTCGAGCATGGTCAGCCAAACGGCGACGCACGCGGAGACCGCCAAGCATCTCTCCAATGAAACGCGCATCGCCGCCGAAGCCGGAGCGAGCGAAATGCAAACCATGGCCGAAGCCATGGAAGCCATTCGAGGCTCCAGCGACGAGATTTCCAAAATCATCAAGACCATCGACGAAATCGCGTTCCAGACGAACATCCTGGCGTTGAACGCCGCGGTCGAGGCTGCGCGGGCCGGCGAAGCGGGCATGGGCTTCGCCGTTGTGGCCGACGAAGTCCGCAACCTGGCCCATCTCAGCGCCAACGCCGCGCGGGAGACGGCGAACAAGATTGCGAACTCGATCGAGAAGAGCCAGCGCGGCAATCAAATCAGCCTCAAGGTCGCCGAGCGCTTGAATGAAATCTTCGCCAAGGCGCGGCGGATGGACGAACTCGTCGCGGAAATCGCCTTGGCCACCAAAGAACAGAGCACCGGCATCAGCCAGATCAATCAAGCCGTCGCGCAAATGGATCGCGTGACGCAGACCAACGCGGCGAGTTCCGAGCAACTCAGCGCCCAGGCCATTGAATTGCGCACCGCGGTCGAGGACCTGGTCAGGTTGATCGGCAAGAACCGGACGGACGATTTCGGGGGCGCGGACGTAATGCGCGGAAAAACCGATCGCCGCGCCGGCACTGGCAACGACCGGCTATCGAAGGCAATTCATGGCAAGCACGCTTCGGTCGAAGGCGGAAGAATGTCACCCCCTGCCGTGACACACTCAGACCATGCGAAGGAGCGGCTGCTGGAGGCTCAGCCCTCCAAGAAACTGGAACACAAGATTCCGATGGACGGAGACTTTCGCGATTTCTGACGCGAAAGCACCCGAAGAATCCAACCCTCGCTCGTACCCTTCCCGGGAAGGGAGCCGTTGTCTAGGTGTTTGGCGGAAGTTTCCCCTCCTGGGAGGGGTGAAGGCGTGGGTCCGTCCACACGGTTGTTGAATAAATTCAGCGCGGTGATCGATCAGCTTTTCCCGGCCAGTCTGGACAATGTCCCTATGACCTGATTCACGAGCATGCGGCCGTTTACTCACAGCGTGCTTCGTCGGCGCTGGAGCAAGTCTTCGATCAGCGCCTGTTCGCCAGCCGAGAGCGTCCAATCGGATGCGCTCACGGTTTCTTCGATTTGCGAGGCGCTTCTTGCGCCAACGATCGCCGAAGTGACTTCGGGCCGACGCAAGACCCAGGCCATGGCGAGATGAGAGACGGTCTTTCCAGACTTAGCCGCAATCGACCTCAAGCCTTGCACCAAATCAAGATTCGCGCTCAAGAGCGGTTCCTGAAACTGCGCGTCGCGCCGGCGATGATCATCCGCGGCGAACTGCTCCACGCGCTCTCGGTTGAAGCGGTCGGTGAGCAAACCTTTCTGCATGGGACTGTAAGCCACGACGCCAATGTTGTGGGCGGCGCAATGCGCCAGGCCTTCCTGCTCGAGGTCGCGGACCAGCATGCTGTAGGGGGGTTGTAATGAGGCCGCCGGATGGATCGGCTGAAGGCGCTTCAATTGGGCCACGTTGAAATTACAGACTCCCGCGAAGCGCACTTTGCCCTCCTTTACAATCTCGGCCACGGTGCTCCAGGCTTCTTCGACGTCAGCGTCCGGTTGCGGCCAGTGGACCTGGTAAAGATCGATCACTTCCACACCCAACCGTTTGAGGCTCGCTTCGACTTCGGCGCGGATGACATTTCGTTTGAGGCACGGGAACAATTCACGGTTCGCATCCCAGGACCGCCCGCACTTGGTGGCGATGATCGGGCGATGGGCCATTCCCTTGAGCGCACGACCGACCACTTCCTCGCCATGGCCGAGACCATACGCGGGCGCGGTGTCGATCCAGTTGATGCCGAGATCGAGCGCGCGATGGATGGCTTTGATGGATTCCTGGTCATCCTGCGGTCCCCAGCCAAACCTCCAACCCTCACCGCCCATGGCCCAGGTGCCCAATCCGATCGTGGTCAATTGGAGGCCGGTCCGGCCCAAGGTTCTGGTTTTCATGTTGATGACTCTGCCGCGAAGCATGGCGGGATCGTGTCCTCGGGATCAAGCGACGAAATGGGGAGCACACGCGCCACGCCTGTTCCGACCGGCGCCCTCGCCGGTCGGCCGCGGCGGCTCGTCCCGAACGCCGGGCTTGCCGACGGCCGTGTGGTTGGCGAGGCGCCAACCACGGCACGCGGGGCGCCTGCGCTCCCCAGAACCACAATGACTGATTCCGGATCAAAACTCGACCTGCATACCCAATTCTACGACGCGGTTGGCCGGCAGGCGGAAAAACGCCGTGGCCGGCTGAGCGTTGCGCGCGAGAAACGCGAAAAGTTTTTCACGCCACAACGCCATGCCGGGCCGCGCGGTGGGCAGAATGGTCTCGCGGCTCAGGAAGAACGTCGTGTCCTCAGGCCGGATGATCAGCCCGTGCGGTTGGCAAGCCGCAATCAATTCCGTCATGCTCGCTTCATCCATAAAACCGTGGCGTCCCAGCACTCGATAAAGGCCTTCCGAAAGCGGCTCGACCTGCACACGAGTTTCCGCATCGATGTGCGCGGTGTCGGCCGTGAGAATAGTGAGCAAGACCGTGCGGTCGTGGAGCACCTTGTTGTGTTTGAGATTGTGGAGCAACGCCAGCGGCGTCCCGTTGGGATTGCCGGACATGAACACCGCCGTCCCTCGGACTCGCAAGGGTGGCTGGCGTTGGATTTCCGCGACAAACATTTCCTGGGGCAGCATGCTGGCGAACAGCCTTTCGCGCAGGAGCCGGCGGCCCGTCTTCCACGTCGTCATCACGGTGAAAATTGCGGTCGCGACCACAAGCGGGAACCAGCCGCCGTGCAGGATTTTCAGCGCGTTGGCCCCAAAGAAGGTCAATTCAATCAGCAGAAAGATCGCGCAAAGCCAGATTCGTTTGGCCGCGCTCCAGTTCCAGAGACGCTGACTCGCGAAATAGAAAAGCACGGTCGTAATCACCATCGTCAACGTCACCGCGATGCCATAGGCGGCGGCCAGCCGGGTGGAGGATTGAAACCCCAGCACCAATCCGATGCAGCACAACATCAACGTCACGTTGACCAGCGGCATGTAGATTTGCCCGCGTTCGCGCGAGGAAGTGTGCCGGATTTCCATCCGGGGCAGGTAGCCCAATTGAATGGCTTGCATGGTGATTGAAAACACGCCGCTGATCAGCGCTTGCGATGCAATGACCGAAGCCATCGTCGCCACCATCACGAGCGGGTAAAGGGCCCAGCGCGGAGCGAGGTAGTAAAACGGATTTTCGGCGGTTGCCGGTTGCTGGAGCAGCAACGCGCCTTGCCCCAGGTAATTCAACAGCAACGCGGGAAATGGCACGGCAAACCAGGTCAGGCGAATGGGTCGCGCTCCGAAATGGCCCAGGTCCGCATACAACGCCTCCGAGCCGGTAACGACCAGAAAAACCGCGCCTAGAACGACGAAGGCCGTGAACCCGTTTTCGAGTAAAAAGTTCAGCGCATAATGCGGGCTGACTGCGGCGAGGACTTTCGGCGCCATCCAGATTCCCCGAACTCCCAGGGCCGCGATGAAGAGAAACCACAGGAGCGTCAATGGACCGAAGACTTTGCCCACGCCACCGGTGCCTACATGCTGACAGGCAAAGAGCGCCACCAGGATCGCAATGGTGATGGGCACGATGTAGGGCTTCAGCAACGGCGTGGCGACTTCCAATCCTTCGATAGCCCCAAGGATCGACACGCAGGGCGTGATCATTCCGTCTCCGTAAAGCAGCGCCGCGCCAAAGACACCCACGGCCAGCAGCGCTCCGCGGTGCTTCCACGCCCGAGAAGCCTCGGGTGACGCCAAGGCCAGCATGGCGAGGATTCCTCCTTCGCCCTGGTTGTCTGCCCGGATCACGAAGGTGAGGTATTTGATCGATACAATGACGACCAGCGACCAAAAAATAAGCGACAAGACTCCGAGCACATTCGTCTCAGTAGGTGGAACGGCGTGCGAACCATGAAAACATTCTCGGATGGCGTAGAGCGGACTGGTGCCGATGTCGCCGTACACCACCCCCAGCGCTCCGACCATTAACCCGACCAGGTAGCGATTATCCGAACGTTTCTCCGTCATAACCATGCCCCAAGACGGCGTGCCGCGCAGTCAGGCCGCGCGGCCACCGTGAAGTTTGAACATTGGGAAATCGCGGGAGCCCCGCCCGAGCGGGATCCTGGAGGATCGCCCTTCCAAATGCCGGCGAGGTTAGCTGTCGGGCTAGGTCTTGAAAGTGACCTCGCCGATGCTCGGATCGGCGTTCGCCCCGCTCCGATAAGGTCGGAGAGTGGGTCCCCCGCATCCGGATTTCAGGAAGGAAGCCGGATTTAGGCTGCGGGGAAATGGATGACACAAATCAGAACTCGTGTCAAATCCATCGCGGTCTGGAATTGGGAAATAGGTCAGCTTACCGTGCCCCGCGCCACAAGATAGCGCGCTGCGCTGTCCGCGTCGCGCGCAGCGGGCCCAACTCTTCGGACTGGAATGGGCGTGTTGGCCAGTGATTGTTCCGCCCCAATGAACGGAGGTATTCGCAGCGCTTAACCTGACTTACATGGGGCCCCACTCCTGCGCGCCGTGGAGTGATGGCGCTAGTGAGAAAGGGGGGATTGCCTCATCTCGTCTGGTCCGTCCCTTGCGGGTAAAGCAAGGATGAAAACTTGGCCTTTTCCTCGCGGCGCTGGGAGACCGACACCCGGACGGGGTTGTCCTCCATCAGGATTTACCGTCATTGAACTGCTGGTTGTCGCGGCCGTCATCGCGATTCTCGCTGCATTGTTGATTCCCAGTTTGGCTCGTGCGAACGCCAGGGCGAAATCCACGGTTTGTCTCAATCATCTCAAGCAACTCCAACTGGCCTGGCTGAGCTACACGCTGGATCACGAAGATCGATTGCCGCCAGATCGAATCGATCACACGAACGGCTGGTGGCAGAGTCTGCCCGGTTCGTGGGTGGTGGGGAACGCGCAGCTCGACCCCACTTCCGCCAACATCAAAAAGGGCGTTCTTTTTCCTTACAATGCATGTCCGTCGATTTACCGCTGCCCTTCGGACAAGTCCACGGTCGCCAACCTCACTCTCCGTCCCCGCCTGCGCAGTTATTCGATGAATTTCTTTCTGAATACCGAGCAAGCGGGAATCCAATTTGTGCCGGGCTGCGGCTGGCTGCAAAAGAGCGACATCGATCGCATCGAGGTGCTGCGCAACTCCCCGATCGAGCCTTCCGGCAAAACGCGGCATTCCCAATTGCTCGCGCCTCCGCCGGCTAAGATCTTTGTATTTCTGGATGTACATGAACAGTCCATCGACAGCGGTGGATTCAATTTGCATCCGCTCACCGGATCGTGGGGGCATTTGCCCGCCGACCGGCATAATCAAGGTTGCAATCTCTCGTTTGCCGACGGTCATGTGGAGCACTTTCGCTGGCGTGCTCCGAAGGTCTTCCATTCCGAACGCCAATTTGCGGAGCATCCCGACGACGCGGCGGATCTCAAGCGGCTCGCTTCCGGAATGCCGTTTCCGCAGTAGTGGCTGCTGCCGTTCCGATCGAGTTGGCTGGAATCGCGGTGGCCGGCCCGTTGTTGCCCGGTTTGAGCGCGTTGGGGTCGGAGCGGCTTGAAAAGCTTTAGCCGTGCGCCACGCCGCAAGCGCACCGCGTTGCATTGGCGTCCACCGCCGAATTCCTGCTCGAATCGTAATTCAAGTAAGGCCCCAACCACTTCTCGACTTCCTGCAAACTCATCCCCTTGCGAAGGTGATAATCCAGCATCTGATCGCGCCCAAGTTTCCCGACGGCGAAATATTTCGAATCCGGATGCGAGAAATAGAGGCCGCTCACGCTGCTGGCCGGCCACATGGCGCAGCTTTCGGTCAGCTTTATGCCGATGGTTCTTTCGACGTCCAGCAATTCCCAGAGCAGCCGCTTTTCGGTGTGGTCCGGACAGGCCGGGTATCCGGCGGCCGGACGGATGCCGCGATATTGTTCCTCGATCAGTTGTTCGGTCGTGAGGTTTTCTTCGCGGCCATAGCCCCACTCCTTGCGGACTCGCGCGTGAAGGAATTCTGCAAACGCTTCAGCCAATCGATCCGCCAGCGCCTCGGTCATAATGGCATTGTAGTCGTCGTGTTCGGCTTTGAATTTCTTGACGAGTTCCTCCACGCCGAATCCAGCACTCACCGCGAAAGCGCCGAGAAAATCGTGGAGCGTGGAGCGTGGAGCGTGATTGACCTTCGGGGCAACGAAGTCGGCCAGGCAATAGCTTGGCTGGCCGTCGGGCTTTTCGATTTGCTGGCGCAAGAAGTGAAACGTAGTGAGAACCTGCGTTCGCGATGCATCGCCGTAGAGTTCGACATCCTCACCCACTCGATTCGCCGGGAACAAGCCATAGACCCCGCGAGCCGCCAGCCATTTTTCAGAGACAATCTTGTTCAACAACTCCTGGGCGTCTGCAAACAGCTTGCGCGCTTCTTCGCCGTGTTTGGGATGATTGAGAATTGCCGGGTAGCGGCCGCGCAGTTCCCATGTGTGGAAAAACGGTGACCAATCGATGAAGGGGATAAGGTCGGCCAGCGAAATTTCAAATTTGAGATTTGAGATTTGAGATTTGAGATCGGAGGCGAGGACGCGCACGCCGACGAAGTCAGGTTGAGGGGTCTGATATTCCTCCCAGGCGAACTTTGGCGCGTGTGCGCGAGCCTCTTCCAGGGAGAGCAGCTTCGTTTGCTGGCTGCCATGCTGCGCTCGGACCTTCTCGTACTCGATCCGGACGGATTCGGCGAATCTCGGACGCTGCTTGAGGCTGAGGAGGGAACCCGCCACGGGGACCGCGCGCGACGCATCGAGCACATGGATCACCGGCTGGCGATACGCCGGCGCAATTTTCACGGCCGTGTGGGCTTTGCTCGTCGTCGCACCGCCGATCAGGAGCGGCAGCTTGAAACCCTGCCGGTCCAACTCGCTGGCGACGTGAACCATTTCATCCAGAGAGGGTGTGATCAGGCCGCTCAGCCCGACGATGTCCACTTTTTCGTCCACGGCAGTTCGGAGAATTTTTTCGCACGGCACCATCACGCCCAGATCGATGACCTCATAGTTGTTGCAGCGGAGCACGACGCCGACGATGTTTTTGCCGATGTCGTGGACGTCGCCCTTCACAGTTGCCAGCAGAATCTTGCCCTGGTTTCTCGCTCCCGTCCGCGCTTTCTCCGCTTCCATAAACGGCTGCAGATACGCGACGGCTTTCTTCATCACGCGCGCGGACTTCACGACCTGCGGCAGGAACATCTTGCCGGCGCCGAACAGGTCGCCGACGACATTCATGCCGCCCATGAGCGGGCCTTCGATGACGGCCAGCGGTTTGCCGTATTTCCGGCGCGCTTCCTCCACATCCGCTTCGATGAAATCCACGATGCCCTTGACGAGGGCGTGCGAAAGGCGCTCTTCGACGGACCCTTGCCGCCACGCATCCTCGACCGATTCCGTTTTGTCCTTCTGCTTGACCGACTCCGCGAATTTGATGAGGCGTTCCGTCGCGTCGGGCCTCCGATTGAGCAGCACGTCCTCCACGAGTTCGAGCAAGTCCTTCGGGATCTCGTCGTACACACCAAGCTGGCCGGCGTTCACGATCCCCATGTCAAGGCCGGCTTTGATCGCGTGGTAAAGAAAGGCAGAGTGCATCGCCTCGCGGACGGTGTTGTTGCCTCGGAAGCTGAAGGAAATGTTGCTCACGCCCCCGCTGACTTTGGCAAACGGCAGATTCTGTTTGATCCACCGCGTCGCTTCGATGAAATCGACGGCATAATTCGCGTGCTCTTCCATGCCCGTTCCGACCGTGAGGATATTCGGATCGAAGATAATGTCTTCCGGTGGGAAGCCGACTTGCTCCGTGAGGATTCGATAGGCCCGCGAGCAAACTTCGATTCTGCGCGGCAAAGAATCGGCCTGGCCCTTTTCGTCAAAAGCCATCACCACGACGGCGGCGCCGTAACGCCGAACGAGCTTCGCCTGCTCGACGAACTTCGCTTCGCCTTCTTTCATGCTGATCGAGTTGACGATTCCCTTGCCCTGGACGCATTTCAGGCCCGCTTCGATCACGGACCATCTGGAGGAATCGATCATGATCGGCACGCGCGCAATGTCCGGCTCTGAGGAAATCAGATTTAGGAAATGAGTCATCGCCGGCACACCGTCGATCATGCCTTCGTCCATGCAAACATCGATGATCTGCGCGCCGTTCTCGACTTGCTGGCGGGCGACACTGAGCGCGGCCTCGAAGTCGCCGGCCTTGATCAGTTGGGCGAACTTAGGCGAGCCGGCGACATTGGTGCGTTCGCCGATGTTGATGAAATTGATGGAGGCGTTCGAAAGTAGGGCAGGCATCCTGCCTGCCGGGGACGTCTCAGCCTCTTCGATCGATTTGGAGTCTGAAACTGGCCGAGCAGGCTGGAAGCTTGCCGTACTTTGGGCAGACGTATTCCCGCGAATCGTCAAGGCGTCGAGACCGCTCAGTCGAAGACACGGGTCGGCCTGGGCGGGAATGCGCGGGCAGAGACCGCTCACGGCCTCAGCCAGGGCTCGGATGTGTGCGGGAGTGGTCCCGCAACAACCGCCCACGAAATTGAGCCAGCCGTTTTCAGCCCAATCGCGCAATTGGGGAGCCAGAGTTTCGGGCGTTTCGGGAAAACCCGTGGGCAACAGGGGATTGGGCAGCCCAGCGTTCGGATGCGCGCTCGTGTAAATCGGCGCAATACGCGCCATCTCTTCGATGAGCGGCCTCATCTCTTTGGGGCCGAGCGCGCAGTTCATTCCGACGCTGAAGAGCGGAACGTGCGAGATCGATGTCCAGAATGCTTCGACTGTCTGGCCGGTGACGCCTCGATTGCTGCCGGCTTGAATGAAAGTCACCGAAGCCATTAGTGGAATTGCGGAGTGCGGCGTGCGGAATGCGGCTTCTCGGTTCGCCATTGGCGAGTGGCCATTGGCGATAGGCGAGAGGCTCTGCCCAAATGCATAAGGCTGAACTCCGCGCTCTTCAAAAAGTTTGAGGATCCCGAAGAACGCCGCCTTCGCGTTCAGCGTATCGAAAATCGTCTCCACCAGGAGAATGTCCGCGCCGCCATCGATCAAGCCGCGCGCCTGATCGTAGTAAGCGACAACCAATTCGTCGTAGTTCGTTCCGCGCGCCGAAGGGTTGTTGACATCCGTCGAGATCGAAGCTGTCTTGGTCGTCGGGCCCATCGCGCCCGCGACCCAACACACCCGGCCCGGGTGTTCGCGCATCACTTCGTCGGCGGCGCGCCGTGCGCACTCTGCCCCGGCTCGCGCGATCTCGTAGGCCTGAGCTTCCAGGTGATAGTCCGAAAGCGAAGTCGCTTGGGAATTGAACGTGTTCGTCTCGATGATATCCGCTCCGGCTTCGAGATATTGTTGGTGGATTTCCTGGACAATGTGAGGTCGGGTGATGTTCAAGACATCATGGCAACCCTTCAGGTCTTTGGCCGGGTTCGTGAAGTATTCCCCTCGGTAATCCGCCTCGGAGAGCTTCCGCTCTTGAATCATCGTGCCCATCGCGCCGTCGATGACGACGAGGCGTTGGGTCAGGAGGCGTTCCAGTTGTTCATTTCGATCCACGGAATCAAGTGCGGTTGTTGTTCTGATCTTACCAAAACTCAGACTGACGCTCAAAGCAGTGCGAACTTACGTAACCAAACGGGGAAATTCAAATAAAAAATCAACCAATCGTGATTCGTTGATATGTTGGTATTCACGATCTGCCGGGGAATCAACCAGGAATTGCGAATTGGCTATCATCGGCAATAATACTCTGCGCGTCCGCCGCCCTGAGATTGCGCCGGAGTTCCTGAGTTATCAGCGCGTGTGGTGGACCGAGCGGCCTATGCGAACGTGACGTAGCGCTTTGAAGCGCGGGCATGTCCGGATTGAAAACGATAGATTCTTTATGACGAAACAAAAACTGGAAACGGATTTCGAAACGCGGATGGCGCGGATCAGGGTTGGGCGATGGCTTCCGATGAACCGCTTCTTCGGAGCGCGGCCTTCAGGCCCCTTCAACATTCGACATCAGAGCGGGGCCGGAAGCAGCCTGAAGGCTGCGCTCCGAATCGGTTCAGGGTCCGCGGGCATGGACTGGAAGGCGTGGAGGCTTTCCATAAGAGCGGCCGCATCCAGTTTTTTCAGTGTCCCACGTCGCCATCGGGTTCCGTGGCGGGCTTCCTGGGTCTGCGCGGCCTTCCTGTGTTTGCTTGGAAAAGTTATGGCCCAACCCGTCTCGTTGGCTATTAAGCCGGCCAATCAGCAGGTGACCATTTCCTGGGCGAGCGGGCTCGATCTTGTGCAACCGCAAAAATCCACGAATCTGGCCTTTGGCGTGTGGCAGGATTTTGGCGCCGCGACCACGGCATCGAGTGTGACTGATGCGAGCGCTGCCGGCATGGCGTTTTATCGGCTGCGCTTCCTGGCGCCGACCATTGTGACGCAGCCCCAGAGTCTGAGCGCTGCACTGGGCGCGAAAGCGACGTTCAACATCGTGGCCACCGGCACCGCGCCGATCGCCTATCAGTGGCGGCGGAGCAACACCAATTTGGCAGGGCAAAACTCGGCGGCCCTTGAATTGACCAACGTCGTTGCAGCAGTGGCCGGCGATTATGCCGTGTTGATTTCCAATCGCGCGGGCGCACTGACCAGCGCCGTGGCCACGCTGACGGTGGCCGCCGCGGCCGTTCCGCCGCGGGGCATCTACATGGGCACTTTCGCCGGACAGACCAACGGCGGATTCGCCGGACTCGTGATGTCAAATCGGCTCGGCGTAATCCTGGCGTACAATCCCGGACAAATCCAAGGTGCGATCATCACCAACCTGGCGGTCGCGGTGGACGGCAGTTTTAGCAATCGGCTTGCGCAAGGCGCGTCGATCAGCGGCGCCTACACGCCGGACACGGTGAGCGGGACGCTGGTGGGGACGAATGCCTCGACCGGTGCGTTTAGCGGCACGATCAAAACCAGCAGTGGAATCCAGCAGGCCAACGCGGGTTATTACGCGGGCACCTTTAGCGGACTTCTTTCCGGGGATGCCTATTTCATACTCGCCGCCGACGGCACCGCATTTACTTACTTGTCCTCTCCCATCCTTGCGGGCGGCACATTCGGAAAGATCGACGCCTCCAACGCACTCTCCGCGACCGTTTCCTACACGATCCCGGGAACGACGGTGCCGAGCCTGATTTTGATTGCGGGCACGTTGAATTCCACGACGCATCAATTCACCGGGACGTACAGTTTCAGCGGGATTACGCTAGGCTCGTTTGCTCTCGCGCGGGTTTATGCGCCTTGACGACGAAAAGAGAAGCAGTTGAGGCGCAGAACGGCTGGATCACCCGATCTGTAAGCAGGAGCCTGCACTCAGGTCCACTGGCTTTCGGGCGTTTCGTGGTTCGTGTCTGTTCAAATCACGGCTGGTTAATTCCGATGCCAGCACTACGATGGCTCCGGCGATGCACGCGATGCAGTTCACAGCGTTTCCGGTCCCTCATTTCCTGATTATCACTCGGGGACTGATAATCGGTCTTTCGGTTTTGATGTTCTGTGGCTGGAGCAGCGCCGGAGCGCAGACAACTCCACTGGCCGAACTATCGCCGAACCGGGATTTGCTGCAATTGAGCCTGGAGGATCTGGGCAAGATCAAAGTCACGAGCGTTTC
>JACPRI010000367.1 GCA_016190065.1 Verrucomicrobiota bacterium | reverse complement strand
TCATCGGTTTTTCCGGCGTCGAATTCTTGAAGTGGCCTTTCCAGGTTTTGCCCAGGAACGGGCGCAGGGGTTCCAGATGTTCGTCCAAAGCGACGTTTTCCGCAGCCAGGGACGTATTCACGGCCACGATGCCGCAGGCCAGGAGGAAGGAGACGCCGAGCGTTTTCATACATTCAATTTTGATCGGGATAAGGTTCATGATTGGTTTGTGCCGGCGCACTCTGCCATTCCTCAAAGCAGGCGTCTTGGAAAAAATTTACCTTAATCCACCTTAATCCGTCATCGGCACGAAGTTCAGGTATTCCCCGCGCTGGGTCAGATAGGCCGAAGGGCTGAGGCCGGAGAATCCGCGAAAATCATGGACGAAATGGGCCTGATCATAATAGCCGCACGCGCAGGCGAGATCGGCCCATTGGACGGCCTGCTGCATCTCAACTTGCTGCAAGACCTCCTGGAAGCGCCGAATCCGACAAAATCTTTTGGGCGTGAGGCCGACCACTGCGCGGAACGCTTCGATGAAGTGCTTGTGGCTGACGCCTAATTCGCGGGCGACCTGCCGGAGTTTCAAGGCATGGGGCTCTCGGATCAACCGGTCCAGAAGGAACGCGATGCCTCGGGAGTTTTCCGGCGGCTTCCGCGCCATCCACAGGCGGCGCAAGAGAAATGCCTCCAACACGTCAAATTTTGCCCGGGGATTTGGTTGTTCGAGCAACGCATCACGCAAATCCCAGGCCTGGTTGTTCCAGATCGCGTCCAGTTCCACGACCCGATCCGTCAATTCGCCGGCCGGCAAGCGCAGGCACGGAGCGATCCCGCCCGGTTTGAAATGAACTCCGATCATCGACGCTCCGGGCAGGACATCGATGACGATGTATTTCGAGTGCGTCCCGGACAGCCAGGCGCGCCGGAAGTGCTGGTCACGCGCCGGATCGTGGCGGTCGAAGAGGGTTCGCCGTTCGTCTTTCAGGTCGATCACCAACTCGAACGTGCCGTCCGGGAGCATTCGCTCTTTGTGGTAAGGCACGTCGCAATCGCTGAAGAACCAAAACCAATCCACGAACTGCGAAAGCGGCGGACGCGGTCGGTAAGTTTCGTAAATCATGGGTTGGGTGCTGCTGGCGGAAGCAAGGTATCCCGGTGGCGGAGGTTGTAAAGCGCGGAACCCGGTCTTCAAGCGCAAGGGGCCTCCCGCAAAGGGCACAGCGCGGTGCAACCGCAACCGAGTGGAGCGCGGAAGTTATTCCGCTTCGGTCCAGGTTGCGATCGGGCGGTTGTGCGCGGAAGCGGAATGAATTCCGCGCTCCGATACGCCACGAAAATCCTTCGCCGCTTGGGAGCAACTTAAACGATGGCAGCGGGGCAAAGCGGCGCGGCTGCCATCACGAGGTTAAATCGTTTCATCGGCGCGCAGATAAACTTTTGGATTTTCGGCCCGTTAGTGTTAGAAACGGCCCGTTATGTTCTCTCTCCAGCGACTCCTCGGCAAAGAAGACAAATTCTTCGACCTGCTTGAAGCCAGCGCCCAGCAGGCCCAGGCCAGCGTTCAAGCGCTGATTCAATTCACCAAAAGCGCGTCCCAACCCGGTACGCTCGACGCCTTCATCCAATCCCGGCGGAAAGACAAACGGATCACGGCGGAAATCAGCGAAGCGTTGTGCACTACCTTCATCACGGCGCTGGAGCGCGAGGATATTGAAGCGCTTTCCAACGCGCTCTACAAGATCCCCAAGACCGTTGAGAAAATCGGCGAGCGGATGCTGATCGCTCCTCAGCATTTGCGCGCCGATGACTTCTCCAAACACGCGCCGTTGATGCAGGAGGCGACGGAAACGGTCGTGGCCATGATCAAAGGTCTGCGGCGCGGCCTGAACCTGGAACAGGTGAAGGATCAAAACGACCTGCTCCAGCGCGTCGAAGGCGAGGCCGACAAGCTGATTTTGGAATTGTACAAAGACCTCTACAGCGGGAAGCACGATCCCTTGAAGGTGATTATCCTGAAAGACCTCTACGAACTGCTGGAGAAAGTCGTGGATCGGTGCCGGGACGCGGGCAATGTGATTTCCCAGATCGTGATGAAGAACTCCTGAAACATCCCGATGACGCTCATTATCACGGTCATTCTGGTCGCGCTGGTTTTTGAATATATCAACGGCTTTCATGACACGGCGAATTCGATCGCGACCGTGGTTGGGACTAAGGTGTTGACGCCCCGCCAGGCCGTGGTGCTCGCCGCCGTGACCAATCTGTTCGGCGCCCTCGCCGGCACGGCTGTCGCGACCACGATCGGCAAAGGTTTGGTGGACACTCAATTTGTCACCGCGGCGACTATCATTTGTGGTTTGTTTGGAGGCATCGCTTGGAATCTGCTCACCTGGTGGCTGGGATTGCCCTCGAGTTCGAGCCACGCTCTCATCGGAGGCTTACTAGGAGCCACCTTGGCGGCTGCGCACAACAACTGGCAGGTGATCATTTGGGCCAGTCCGGACCCCGCCAACCCCTGGTATGCCTGGGGTGGATTGCTTTACAAGGTCATCCTCCCGATGTTCACCTCTCCCGTGCTTGGATTCTTGGTCGGGTTCCTGTTGATGGCGCTGCTCTATCTCTGCCTGATCTCGACGAAGCCAAACGCGGTGAATCAAATCTTTGGCAAACTCCAACTCCTGAGCGCGGGCTACATGGGCTTCAGCCATGGGAGCAACGATGCGCAAAAGACGATGGGCATCATCGCGCTGGCCCTGTTTTCAGCGACGAAAGCCGGGGATTTCGAGCAGTTGCCGGCCTGGCTGCACTTTCTCCGAACCCCGGCGTTCGAAGTCGCGGTTTGGGTGAAAGTTGTCTGCGCCATGACGATGGCGGCCGGCACGGCGGCAGGGGGCTGGAGAATCATTAGAACTCTGGGACACAAAATGGTCCGGCTCCATCCCGTGCATGGCTTCGCCGCCGAAACGACGGCCGCCACGGTGCTCATGGCTGCCGCGCACTTCGGCATGCCGGTTTCAACGACACACGCGATCTCGACTTCCATTATGGGCGTTGGCGCCGCCAAAAACCTGAAGGCGCTCAGGTGGGAGTTGGTGGAGAGGATTGTCTGGACCTGGTTCCTGACCATTCCTGCAACCGCCGGGATTGCCTACCTGCTGGTGCGAGTGGCACGCATCATGGGTTGGCTTGATTGAGATGCATCAGCAACCTATAAACCGTAGGCCCTGGAAATTCGCAAACTCGAACCGGCCGCGCGAGAAGTTTGCCTAGCCCGCTGCACCGGACAATCACCGCCTATGGTTCTCGTTCTCCTGGTTCTGCTGGTTGCGCTGACGTTTGAATACATCAACGGTTTCCACGACACCGCCAACTCCATCGCCACCGTGGTTTCGACGAAAGTATTGACGCCGACACAGGCCGTGGTGATGTCCGCCTCTTTTAACCTGGTCGGGGCCCTGGCCGGCACGGCGGTGGCGAGCACGATTGGCAAAGGCTTGGTGGATGTCCAACTGATCGACCTGCACACGATTCTTTGCGCACTGCTGGCGGGCATCGCGTGGAATCTGATCACCTGGTGGGTGGGGCTGCCGTCCAGTTCGAGCCACGCGCTGATTGGCGGCTTATGCGGCGCCGCGCTGGGGTCGGCGCACAATGACTGGTCGGTGATCAAGTGGTCGGCCATCAACGCTGCCACTCAGAAATGGGAGGGCCTGTGGCCAAAGGTGGTGCTGCCGATGTTTGCCGCGCCGATCTGCGGCCTGTTCGTCGGGTTTCTATTTATGACCCTCCTCACCGTTCTGGTTCGGCGCGCGAGTCCAGGCAAAGTCAACCACTTCTTTGCCCGCTTTCAATTGGTCAGCTCGGCCTGGATGAGCTTTAGCCACGGCACGAACGACGCGCAGAAGACCATGGGTGTCATCGCCCTGACCCTGTTCTCCGCGACCACGGCCGGCGCGTTCGATCACGCGCCGGCGGTGTTCAGTGTTCTCCGCACGGACCATTTCGAGATTCATACGTGGGTCAAGTTTGCCTGTGCGCTGACCATGGCCGCCGGCACAGCGGCCGGCGGCTGGCGGATCATCAAAACGCTCGGGCACAAAATGGTGAAGCTTCAGAAAATCCACGGTTTCGCGGCGCAGACGATCGCGGCGGGGGTCATCCAGATCGCCAGTCATCTGGGCATGCCGCTCTCGACCACGCACGTCATCTCCAGTTCCATCATGGGTGTGGGAGCGTCCAAAAGGTTCAGCGCGATCAAATGGACAGTGGTGGAGCGGATGGTTTGGGCCTGGCTAATGACGCTGCCGGTCAGTGGTGCGATTGCGTGGGGGTTGGTGGAGTTGTTCCGGCTTGTGGGGTTTGTGACATAAGCGCCGTTGCCTCCCAACGTCGTCGTGCCGGGATTGCGCTGCCACTGCGACTTTGCTTAACGTCAGGCCATGTCAAATTCACCGCTGAACGTGCTGGCCGTAGTGGGCAGCCTCAACAAAACTTCGGTCACACGCGTCGTGGTGAACCGAGTCGCTTCCGAGCTGGCCGCAGGGCGTTGCCGCGTCGATATCCTGGACCTCCTGGCGGAGCCGCTGGAGCTTTACAATCCGGATTCGGCTTACTCCTCGGCAACCGTTCTGGCGTTGCAGGCGCGGGTGCAGGGCGCGGATGTCTATGTGCTGGGCACGCCCGATTACCACGGCAGCATCAGCAGCGCGCTGAAGAATTTCCTGGACCATTTCTGGCACGAGTTCACCGGCAAACTCTTCGCGACCATCGTGGCCTCGCACGAAAAGGGCCTGACCGTGACCGATCAGCTCCGCACCGTGGCGCGCCAGTGCTACGCGTGGTCGTTGCCCTACGGCGTGTCGTTCATGGACGGCGAGGACGTGCGGGACGGGGAAGTGATCAGCGAATCGCTGAAGCAGCGGCTGGAAATGTTCGTGCGCGACGTCCACGTTTACGGCCGGCTCCTGGCGGACCAACGGCGGATGGATCTTTCGGGCCGCGAAGCTGGCTTCATGGCGCGCTTGCGCGAGCGGGAATCGACGGACACGTGATTCGCTTTGGGGACATCGGTGCCGGACCGAAATCGAGTCATTAAGGCGTTAAACGGGTTAAATCGTTAAATAGGTTAAATTCGTCAAAAGTTGCTTGTTGCAGGCTGCGATTACCCTCCCGACCTATTTAACCCATTTAACTCACATTTAACGATTTAACGTTGTAACGCTTCCCGCAACACGCGCGCTTCTTCGAGCAGAGCGCGGGCTGCACCAAGGGCCGCAGAATCCTGTTGGACCGCCGACGGGTGCTCGCGCGCGACGTCGTCCGGATCGCCCAGGCCCGCGTCCCGGTGCTGCCGCGAGCGTTCGAGGATGAAGTCGCGGATGGCCTGGGCGTTGTCCACGCCGCGGAAATAACCCACGTGCATCGATTCGCCGACGTTGTGTCCGTGCGCCCCGCCGCTTTCTCCGCCGCTTGAACCTCCACCGCCGGCCGTCTGCACCTGCAGGTCGGCGATGCCGAGCAACCGTTGCAACGGTCCTTGTCGGATTGTCATTTGCTGAATGTTGGCGAAGGTCATGGTCAATTCGCGGACGCTGACAACGCCGTGGCGGATGCGGAGGCTGCGGTCGGTGACGATGTACCAGCGCATCTCGAAGTCCAGACGAACCAGGAAGTAGGAGAACGGCATTTGCGCGAGCAATCCCGCGAGCGCGAACATTTCGAGCACGCGGAATACGCCGCCCACCCAGGCGCGCGATGGGAAGACTTGCTGGCCGAAGCCGAACCAGACCACGACGATAATGCCAATAACCGCCGCCGCTTGCGTCAAGCCCCACTTGATAAGGCTCAGCTTGTAAAAGTTTCGCGCGGCCCGAAAAATCCGGACCGAGCCGGGCGATCCCGCCGGCGGCTCGGGTTCGGGCGGCACCTTGCACACCGCCAGCACCAGCGATTTGAGCCTATCAAGCATCGGGCGAGGCGCGAGATGTGGAATTCTTCGAATCCAGGCTTAGCCGAATCGCGCGCAGTTCGGCGCAGATTTCCCGGAGGATCGCCGCCAGTTCGTCCGGGCGTTCGCTCGCCGGAGGCGCGCCGCCCGCAGCCGCGGCGGGGACGGACGCCGAGGGCTGGGGCCGCTTGAGATCGTG
>JACPRI010000364.1 GCA_016190065.1 Verrucomicrobiota bacterium | reverse complement strand
GTTTCCAGAATTGAACTTCAGTTAGTTCACGATTGTACCAACCATTGCCCACGATCCCGTGGCTATTGGGCGGCGTGCCGGTGAGGTAATTCGATTGCGCGGTGCAAGTGACCGCCGGGAAAGCCGGGACAATCGTGGCCAGTGCGCCCTGGCTGAGGAATTCGTTGATCTTCGCCGTAGCTGGTCCCAGAAGTGACCGGCAAAGTCCAACGACGTTAATGACCGCGGTCCTCTGAATAGCGGGGAATCCTTTCATGTCGCCGGGATGAAGCGCTGGAACAACAGCGCGGCCACGAAGAATAGCGCAAACACAGAGCCGACCACGGGCGCTGCGCCTGCCACGGCGAGCAAATCCACCAACACGATGCCCGCCAGCAAACCCGCGACCGTCAGGCCAATGCTCCGGTTGGCGCCGCCGAAAGTAAATCGGAGACACCGGATGATCCACGCCCCCAGGATCGCCGAGAGCACCAGTGCGCGCATCCGGTATTGTCCGTCGTTCACCAGCAAGGCCAGCAAGATCGGTGTGGCCAGCAAATAACAAGGCCAGTAGCGCAGCGGTCCGCGGACGCTTTCCTTTCGCGCGAGGTAACTCAGGCCGATGATGTAGGCGCCCAGCACAAGGGCGCTCCAAACCGTCAGGCCGGTCACGCCTTCCCGGCCCGTCGAGGCGGCCACGAGATACAGCAAGAACCGGCACGCCGCCATCAGCACAGGCGAGAAAGTGATGATTTTGTGGACCGCGTCATAGAGGAGGATGGACCCGGCCAAAACCAGGGCCAGGATCGCCGTGGTCTTTCCGAGAAGAGTGAGAAAGAGCGTTCCCACGGCCAGCCAGGAGAAGCCCCAGATCCAGACTTCGCCGACCGCGATGGCGGCCGAAGGAATGGGCCGCTCCTTGCGATGCTGCCGGTCGAAGTCGGCATCAAACGCGTCGTTCAAAAACATCCCGCCGAGGTAGAGGCCAGTCGTGCCCATACAGAGCGCCGCGAACTTCAAGCTGCTCTCGCCCCCGCCTCCCAGCAGCCAGCCCGCCAGGCAATTTGACCAGACCGTCGGGAGATTCGAGACCCGCCCCAGGATCAGCAGAGTCCGGAGTTGAGTGAGCGTGTTGGTGCCAGCCAGAGGCATCGCCCTGGAAGGAAATCAGGAAAGCCGAAAAAAGCAATAAGAGCGCGCAGCTCCTCGCTTCCGAGGCAGGAGGAGGAGAAGGGGTGAGGTTCAGACACGAATTTCACTATTTGGCGTGAATTCCAAAAGACTCCTTCTATTCGTGTCAATTCGTGAATGCGTGTCTCATTCATCGACTCGTGATTTCTCATGCTCCAGTCGGCTAAGCGTGGAAATTGCTCACAAATGATGGCACGCTCGCTGCGGTTGCACGAATTGCAGGTTTTGGGATTCAAATGAAAATTGGATTGCGTCTGTTTTGCTTGGCACTCACCAGCAGCCTTTTTCAATGGGACGGCGAATTGATCGCGGTGGAATCGGACTTGACGCCGCCGCGCATTGCGTCCATCGAGCCGGCGCCGGGCGTGGTTGAACGGCTGACCAATGTGGTCGTGACGTTCACCGAGCCGGTGGCTGGTGTCAGCGCATCCGACCTTTTTTTGGGGTCTCGCGCCGCGACCGCTGTTCAAGGCTCGGCTGCGCGGTACATGTTTACGTTCGATCAAGCGGACTCCGGTGCGGTGGAGCTGCGCTGGGACGCCGACACGTTGATCACAGATCTGGCTTCTCCGCCCAACCGGTTCGACCCGGTCACGGCCGGCACCTGGCCATACGAAATCGTCGATCGAACTCCGCCGGCTGTCGCAGAAGTTACGCCACGCCCAGGGGTGACGGTTCGCAGTCTGACGCAAGTTGAGGTCCGCTTCAGCGAACCGGTCGAAGGCGTCGATAGCTTGGATTTGCTCGTGAATGGCGCCGCGGCGACCAGAGTGGTCGGAGAATCCGCCGGGCCGTACCGCTTCGAGTTTGCGCCGCCTGCGGCGGGTCTGGTCCGTTTTTCCTGGAGCGCGAATCACGGCATTCACGACCGCGCTAATCCAGCGAACGCTTTTTCCGGCGTGGATTGGTCGATCACTTTGAATCCAAATTTCACACCGCCGAGCGTGCGCATCAATGAATTCCTGGCTTCCAACATCGCGTCGAACGGATTGAAGGATGAGGAAGGCGAACTCCAGGACTGGATTGAAATCTACAATCAGAGCACGGCCGCCGTGAATCTCGAAGGCTGGTCGCTGACCGACGACCGCGAAGATCCGGGCCGTTGGGTTTTCCCCGCCATCTCGCTCGGCCCTGCTCAATACCTGGTGGTGTTCGCCTCAGCCAAGGATCGCAAGCCGACGGCCAGCGGCGCAACACTGCACACGAATTTCAAATTGAACCCGGCGGGCGAATACCTGGCGCTCTTCAACCAGGAATCGCCCCGGATCGCAGTGTCGGAGTTCGCGCCGTCGTTCCCGGAGCAGCGCAATGACTATTCTTACGGCTCCGACAGTGCCGGCCAGTCGCGGTATTTCCGGACGGCGACCCCTGGCGGAGCCAACGGCACGAGTTCAGTGGAAGGCGTCGTTCCGCCGCCGCACGTGAACGTGGCGCGAGGCTGGTTTGATGCGCCGCTCACGCTCCATATTACTTCGCCACTCTCCGGCGTGACGTTTCGATACACCACAGACGGCAGCGAGCCCACCGAGTCCAACGGACAAACGTACTCGACGCCGCTCCGGATCGCCTCCACGACGACGCTACGTGTGGCCGGCGTCAAAGCGAACCTGCTTCCATCCACGGTGAGCACGCACACTTATTTGTTTGCGGACGATGTCCTTCGCCAACCCAACAATCCGACGGGTTATCCAACGACCTGGGGCACACACAACACCGGGTTTGCCAACCGCATCGTGCCCGCCGATTACGAAATGGACCCGGAAATCCTGAATAACCCGGCCTACCGCGGACTCATGAAAGACGCGCTGCTCGCGCTGCCGGTAATGTCGATCGTCTGCCGGAGAGACGATCTCTTCGGCGCCGCCAGCGGGATTTACACGCACCCCCTCACGCGAGGTCCGTCGTGGGAACGCCCTTGCTCGGTCGAGTTCATTCCGAACGACGGCTCGCGCGGATTTCAGGTCAGGGCCGGCGTGCAAATCCAGGGCAACGCCGCGCGCGAGCCGCAGAAGCAGCCCAAACATCCGCTTCGGCTTGTCTTCAAGGGCGATTACGGTCCGACGCGGCTCGACTTCCCGATTTTCCCGGATTCGCCCGTCCGAAGTTTCGACACCTTGGTGCTGCGGGCCGATTTCAATTTTTCCTGGCTGCATTGGGATCCCAATCAGCGCTTGCGCGGACAACGGACTCGCGATGCCTGGAACAAAGACACGATGCGCGCGATGGGCGGATTGGCCAGCCACAACCGCTACGTGCACCTGTTCCTCAACGGCCTTTACTGGGGCATTTATGATCCGAGCGAAAGGCCGGACGGCGCGTTTGCCGCCTCTTACCTTGGAGGAGAGAAGGAACAGTACGACGTCGTGAACGAAGGCGCGGTGGTCGATGGCAGCATGGCCGCCTACAACACGATGCGTGCGATCTCGAACCTGGCCGATCCGGCGGCCTACACCCGCATGCAGCAATATCTCGATCTCACGCAGTTTATTGATTACATGCTGTTGCACTTTTACATCGGCCACCAGGATTGGGGGCAAAACAAGAATTGGTACACGGTCCGGCCGAAGGATGGCCGCCGCGGCTTTGCGTACGTGCCGTGGGACGGTGAGAACATTCTCGACAATCCGACCTACAACCGAGTCTCCAACTCCGACACGCCCTCCGGTCTGCACACCAAGCTCGTCGCGAACGCCGAGTATCGGCTCGCTTTTGCCGACCGCGTCCAAAAGCACTTCTTCAACAACGGCGCACTTACGCCGGCTGCGGTCATGGAACGTTGGCGAAAACGGGCGCGTGAAGTCGAATTGCCGATCGTCGCGGAATCGGCGCGGTGGGGAGATTACCGCCGCGACGTGCATCCGTATCAGAGTGGACCTTACTTTCTCTACACGCGGGACAACCAATGGCGCGCCGAGCAGAATCGGTTGCTTTCTCAGTATTTCCCGCAACGCACTGCGACCGTGCTGGCGCAACTGCGCACGGCTGGACTCTATCCCACCGTGGCCGCGCCGGCTTTCACTCCGTTCGGCGGCCGAGTCAAGCGCGGCGCCTCCTTGTCGCTGAGCGCGCCCGAGGGAACGATCTATTTCACCCTGGATGAGAGCGATCCTCGAGTGACGATGACCGGCGCAGTGGCGGCCTCCGCGACACCTTATGCCACACCGATTGCGTTGAACAAAAGTGTTCGGATCAAAGCGCGGGTGCTGCGTCAGGGCGCTTGGAGCGCTTTGACGGAAGCCGATTTCCAGGTGGACGAAATCGGCACGCCTCTGCGGATCACGGAGGTCATGTATCATCCGCTCGGCGGCGACGCGTTCGAGTTCGTCGAAATTCAGAATCGCGGGAGCGTGGCGATGGATGTCACGGGATTTTCTTTCACGGGAATCGAGTTCGTGTTTCCGCACCGGACGGTTCTGAATCCAGGCCAAATCGTGATCCTCGCTTCGTCGCTCAGCCCGGCCTCGTTCGCGGCGCGCTATTCGAGCGCGATCGTGAGCGGCTATTTCGACGGCGCGCTCGGCAATGGGAGCGAGCGCATTGAACTGCACGATCGCGATGGCCGCACGGTGACTGCCGTGACTTATCGAGACGACGGCGCGTGGCCGGGCACGGCGGATGGCGAAGGATTCTCGCTCGAAGTGATCGATGCGGATGGCGATCCGGATGATCCGGCGAATTGGTTTGCGAGCAACACGGCCAACGGTTCGCCCGGGCAGCTCGGCACGCCGCCGATCCTCGGCTCCATTCGGCTCAGTGAAATCTCTGCGCAATCGGCGATTCAAAGCTCGACCACCAATGCAGACGCAGACTGGATCGAGCTTGTCAACGCGGCCGCTGCTCCCGCCTCGATTGGTGGCTGGACCGTGACTGATCACAGCGACCGCCCATTTGTCTTCCCGGCGGGCACTGTGATTCCGCCCAACAGTTTTCTGGTGACCCGGTGCGATGGATTGACGAATGCGGCGGGACTGCACGCTCCGTTCAAGCTGGATCAAGACGGAGAGACCGTGGCCCTCTACGATTCGGCCCGCCGCCGCGTGGACGCGGTGACGTTCGGTTCGCAGGCGCGTGCGTTCACGATGAGCCGCGTCGGCCCCGCGGCGTCCTGGAATCTTTCGATACCCACGCCCGGCGCCGCCAACGTTGCGGCGGAACTGGCGCCCTCGACCAATCTCAAGATCAACGAGTGGCTCGTGAATCCACGTCCCGGCGCCGACGACTGGCTTGAATTGCACAATCCTGATTCGTCCCGCCCGGCGGCATTGAACGGGCTGCTTTTGGAAACCGGGAACGCCCGCTATCGAATCCAATCGCTGACCTTTGTTTCGCCGGGTGGTTTTGTCCGGCTTTACGCGGACGAACGCGCGGGCGCCGGCCATCTTGGATTCAAGCTTTCCGCCGCCGGCGGGTTCATCGCGCTCCTCGACTCGGCGGGCAACGAAATCGACCGCGTGAATTACGCCGCCCAGACAGAAGGCGTTTCCGAAGGCCGGCTTCCGGATGGCCGTTCGTCCATAATCTCTTTCTCGGGCACAGCCAGTCCCGGACAAAGCAACGCGTTAATCGGACGGCAAGGTGTTGTGCTCAACGAGATTCTCGCCTCGGCCGCGAATGGCGCGGGCTGGATCGAGTTGTTCAATGCGCAGGCCAGCGCCGTCGATCTTTCGGGCTTTGCCATCAGCCTGGAATCGGACGGCGGAAAAGCGTGGACCTTTCCCGCCGGTTCGCGCATCGGCGCTTCGGAGCACCTGGTGATTGGATTTGATCCGGCGCGTCCGGCGTCCCTGAGCGCGGCGCCGCAATTGCAGAGCGGTCGAACATTGAGCGCCACTGGCGGAGCCTTGTATTTGCGCGACGGAACAGGCCGCGTTGTGGATGCGGTCGAATTTGGGATGCAAATCGCCGCGCTGTCGATAGGCCAAAGCGACGGTGTTTGGCGTTTGCTCGCGACACCGACTCCCGGAAAGATCAATGCCCCGGACGCGGAACTCGGCTCCCCTAATTCACTCCGAATCAATGAATGGCTCTCCTCGCCGGCCGGCGGCGAGGATTGGGTTGAGCTATTCAATACGGACACAAGACCGGTGGTGATGGCCGGGCTGTGTCTGACGGACGATCCGTCGATCGCCGGCAAATCCCAGTTCCAGATCGCGCCCCTGAGTTTTATCGCGGCGCGCGGTTGGGCCGCGTGGAAGGCCGCCGGCGCGCCGGGCCAAGGGCCGGATCACGTGAACTTCAACCTCGATCCTTTGGGCGAAGCGCTGCGGCTTTACACCGCGAGTGGAACCTTGATCGATGCTGTTGATTTTGGATTTCAGGAACCCGGCATTTCCGAAGGCCGCCTCACGGACGGCGGCGCCGAGATCGGACCGTTGCGATCAGGGCCGACTTTCGGCGCGTCCAACACGGCGCCGGCGCCAAATCGCGATGCCGATGGAGACGGTTTGCCCGACGACTGGGAAATTGCCCATGGCACCAGCCCGGCCGGCGCCGATGCCAATGCAGATCCGGATCGCGACGGCCTGACGAATTTGCAGGAGTACCTTTCTGGGACGAACCCGACCGATCCGAACAGCGGCTTGAAAGTGCTCCGCGTGATCCTTGCTGGCGACACAGTGTCCCTGGAATTTCAGGCCGTGTCGAACCGCACTTACAGTGTCCAGTACAAGCAATCGCTGACCGACACGTCCTGGAGCAAGCTGACGGAGGTGCCCGCGCGAGCCTCGACGCGTGTAGAAACTGTGCGCGACTCCTCTTCAGGAACGGGCGCCCGTTTCTACCGTCTCGTCACCCCGGCGCAGCCGTAGGCGCGATCACGTTTGGTAAGGACGGATTCCACTCCGTCCCACTATGAAACCTTGAGGCGGACGATTGACCGAGAAGGTGGGAATACCGAGGCACCAGGCTTTCCCGTCGTCCGGCCTCGGTTCAACGAGCGCGTTGGGGATTAATCAGGGACGCGGTGGAACGCGTCCTTACCGTGACCGTTCTTATCGCGGCGCGGAAGTCCGATCCACAATCCACCGGTAATCCACATCCGTCCGGGACACGGCCGTCCTGGAAAAGTCGGTCAACTTGATCGGGAACCGGGTGACGCTGCTTTTCCACTTGTGAATCTCAGAATGGCCGTCCGCAAACGCGAAGCCGCACGCGTTGTTGTGGTAGTTGCCCGGCAGATCGATCCATTCGGAACTGTTCTGCGCGTTGAAGAACGCGCCGTCGTTGATGCTGTCCGGATGCTCGTCCACGAACACCCAGAGATTGGCAGGCGCCGGATTAATGACATCGGAGGTTTTGACGAAAAGCCTCTCGCAGAGCAGAAGGCCGTCGGTCGCGACCTTGTTGCCGAACCCGACCGCGCCGTTCATCGAAACGCTGCGGACGCGCTCCTTGAATCCGCGCTGGCGCTGGGCCGGGTGAACAAAATTGTCGGCGGGACATTTGTAGATTTTGGCGGCGCGCGCGGAGTAGTTGGCCAGCACGGCGTAGTCCGGGTCGGTCAGGAAAAGCGTGTTCGTGTTGTGCGCGCTGGCGCCCCAGTCCAGCCAGCCCATCACCCAGGGATAATACCCGGCGCTCTGGCTGATCTTGCGGCCCGACTGGGCTTCGCCG
>JACPRI010000363.1 GCA_016190065.1 Verrucomicrobiota bacterium | reverse complement strand
TCCCTGCGAAGGGATGAGAGGGCCGGGGAGAGGAGGGGCCTCAGATTTCAAGCGGGACGGCCCATGCTGAGGAAGGGGTTGCCCTCTCCCCGACCCTCTCCCACTCCTTCGTCGCGGGAGAGGGAGAAAACGGCGGTGGCAGTGTTGAGATGCGCCCTTCCATTCTTCCATTAGAGGTTGCGCTTGCGCCGCAGGTTCGGCATCGTCTCGCGCGAAGTCAGCCGGTTCCCAGTGCGCATGTCAGTGAATCCACGTACCATTCAAAAGTCATTATGACGTCTCTGTTCATCTCTTCTCCTCGCTTGCTGGCCAAAGCAAATCGCGCGTTGCCTCGAGCCGTCCTCGCGGCATGCATCGCTTGGTTGAGCCTGCCGATCCAAGCTCAAAACCTAGCCATCACCAATCGCCTCCAGCTCTGGCTCAAGGCGGATGCCGGCGTGGCGGCCAATGCCGCGGGCGCGGTGACAGCCTGGGCCGATCAATCCGGCCAAGCCAATCACGCCGCGCAGCCGGATGAAGCGGCAGCTCCCAAACTGGTCCAGGGAGTCTTGAACAACAAACCCGTGATTCGTTTCGACGGCGACAATGATTTTCTCGACGTCGCGACCGCGACGAGCCTCGAGATCGTCGGTGACATCGCTTCGTATTTTGTGGTCAAGTTCGACGATTACGCGACGTATCGCGCCGTTTGGGGCAAAACCGCGGTCAATATCCCGGCTTCCACCGATTACTATCTTCTCCCCTCCAGCGGCATTGTCCGCGCTTATCGAGGCAGCGGTGTGGTCTCGGACATTGGCTCCGTCGATTCCAGCACAGGCATTCGGGCTGGGACTTATGTGGTGTTGGGATTCGAGATGGCCGGGACGCGGTTGACGCATTTCCTCAATGGCCAGGACGTCGGCAGCGGAAACATCACGGCGACGCTCGTCGATGGGGGAACGGCGCTTAAGATCGGCTCCCGCGATGATCTCTTTACCAAGATGAAGGGCGACATCGCGGAACTCTTGATCTTCGACGCGGCGCTCTCCGCCAACGAACGAGCTTCGGTCGTGAGCTATCTGCAAACAAAGTACGGCATCGTCAATCAGCCTCCCAACATCAACCTGACCAGCCCCTCCAATAACGCCACGATCACCGCTCCAGCCAATCTGAATGTCACGGCCAGCGTGGCCGACACCGACGGCCTCATTGCCAAAGTGGACTTTTTCGCCAATGGCTCCCTCATCGGCACGGCGACGGCGAGCCCGTTTCGCGTTCCGGTCACGATTCAAAGCGGTGGCACCGTGACGTTCACGGCGACGGCCACGGATAATAAAGACGCCAAGGCGACCGCGGCTCCCGTCGTCGTCACGGCCACAGGCGGCGCGGCTGCAACTCTCGCGGTCACGAGCGGTTTGCAGTTGTGGCTCAAAGCGGACGCAGGCGTGACGAAAGATGCCAGCGGCGCCGTCACGGCTTGGTCCGACCAATCTGGAAAGAACAATCACGCGGCCCAGCCGGACTTTGCTTTGGCTCCGCTCTGGATGGACGCCACCATCAATGGGAAACCAGCGCTGCGGTTCGACGGAACCGACGATTACTTGGATGTCGCCAGTTCGGACAGCGTGGCTATTACCGGCGACGTGGCTTCCTTTTTCGTCGTCAAGTTCGACGACTTCGCCACGTACCGGGCCGTGTGGGGAAAGACCGCCTCGAACGTGCCGCGGCCCACCGATTATTATCTTTTGCCCAACTCCGGAGTTCCCCGCGTGTATCGCGGAAGCGACGACGGTAATCGCAATGCCTTCGTCGATGGGGGCCGAGTTGCCGCCGGCGCGTATGCGGTGCTCGGATTCAGCCAGGGCGGCACATTAATGACTCATTACTTCAACGGCCAGCTCTCCGGTTCCGGCCAGATGGTTGTGACTCCGACGGATTCCGGCACAACCCTCCGGATCGGTTCTCGCGATGATTTGGTGACGAAAATGAAAGGCGATATTGCCGAACTCCTGGTTTACAATCGCGACGTCTCGGGCGATGACCAACGCGCGCTGGCCGCGTATCTCGGAGCCAAATATGGCATTCCCATTGTCCAACCGGCCAACCGGCCTCCCACCGTCGCTCTCGCCGGCTTAAGCGCGGCCGCGATTCTGAACACACCCACCAATATCACGTTGAGCGCCACCGCGTCCGATGCGGACGGGAGCGTTGTCAAAGTCGAATTCCTCGCTAATGGCAGCGTTATCGGCACAGCGACGGCCTCGCCTTTCCGCGCGTCGCTCAGCTTGGTCGCTGCTGGCGGCGTCACGCTCAGCGCCGTGGCCACGGACAACCTCGGCGCGAAAACAACTTCCGCCACCATCGCGGTCACGGTCAACACCGCGGTGTCGTCGCCTCTTCCAGCGACCGATGCTTTGAAGCTCTGGTTGAAGGCGGACGCGGGAGTTACGGCGAATGCCTCGGGCGCGGTGACCGCTTGGACCGATCATTCCACCGGGTACAACAGCGCGTTTCAAACCGACGTGTCCGCCGCACCGCAGTTGATCGCGAATGCCGTGAACGGCAAACCGGCTCTGCGATTCGACGGCGCGAATGATTATCTCGAAGTCGCCCATTCTCCCAGCCTCGCGATCACAGGCGACATCAGTTCGTTTTTCGTGGTCAAGTTCGACGACTTCGCGACGTTCCGCGCCGTCTGGGCTAAAACGGCGGCCAACCTGCCCAGGCCCACGGATTACTACGTCTTGCCGAATGCGGGAACTCCGAGAGTCTTTCGAGGCGGCCCCGCTGGGATTGGCAACGTCGATGCCACCGAACCCATTCCCGCCGGTGAGTATGTGGTCCTGGGCTTCGATATGACGGCAACGACGTTGACCCATTATTTGAATGGCCTCGTCATCGGGACGGGGGAAATCACCGCAGTACCGGTCGATCTGGGCAATCCGCTGCGGATCGGAACGCGAGGCGATTTCGTCACACGCATGAAAGGCGACATCGCCGAAATCATTATTTACAATTCCGCATTGGGCGAGACAGACCGAAACAAGGTCGTGGATTATCTGACGACCAAATATCTCAAGCCTGGCGTGGCCGCGCCGCAATTCACCGCGATTCGCCGCCAGGCCAATAACGTCGTCCTGGAATGGAACGCAGCCGCCGGCGTGACGCTGGAAGAGGCGGTGGAAATCACCGGGCCTTGGACCAGCGTCGCCGTGACCGGCAACTCCCACGCCGCAGCCACGACTGCCCAGAGGAAGTTTTACCGGCTCAAGAGGTAAAGAGTTCTTCGTGCTACAATCCCACAGACTTTTGCTTTTTTGGCAAAACTTTCCGGCTCTTTCCGACGGCGGCTGCAACTTGGAACTTGAAACCTTGAACTTTGAACTCCAGCGCAGCGTTGAACCGATCCGTATCTTGTGGTTGCGGCGGCAGCCGCGCTGGGTTGAATCGCGTCCATTTTGGACCTGTCCCGCGGATTGAAAGCGCCAGAGGACTCTGCTCCTTACACTGATCTGCTGGTGTGAATCCCAACGGGATTGCGTCCTCCAGCCCAGGGTTGCGAGGAACGAGCTACCCTGGGTAAAGCGAACAGGGACCAACCAACCCCAAGGGGGTTGCGTCTCTCCGGGGGGACCAAAGACGCAAGTCCTGCTTTTGGAGGAACCCGCACTTCGTTCTCCTCATTTCCTTTAGTTCGCGCTTCTCCGCCGCCGCAACGCATTCCTTCACCTGGGGTGTTTGTCCCATCTGAATTTGGCGTGCCTTGCCTATGATTCGTTCCGTTGACGGCTGGATCAGCCATGACAGGCATCATCGAGCGCCCGCCTTTGGGTGTGATTGTTCTGAACCGGATGGGTTTCGGCCCGCGGCCCGGTGACCTGGACGCTTTCGAAGCGCTGGCTTCCGATGATGTGGGACGTGTCAAAGCGTACGTCGAGCAACAGCTTCATCCAGATCAAATCGGGGACGGAGAGGTGGAGCAACGGTTCCACGCCGCGGGCTTTACTACGCTCACCAAGACGCGAGAGCAACTCTGGGCGGATCACACGCAAGCTCCGGAAAGCCGGGATTGGCCGACGCGCATTCGCCCCTTTCGCGAAACGGAGCGCGCCGCGTTTATCCGCGCGCTCTACAGCCGCCGCCAACTCGCCGAAGTGCTCGCGGATTTCTGGCACAATCATTTCAACATTTACGCGCAGGACTTCTGGCCCGGCCCGCTCTGGGTCCATTACGACCGCGACATCATTCGCGCCAATATGCTGGGGAACTTCCGCGAGTTCCTCGAAGACGTGGCGACGAGTTTTCCGATGCTGATCTATCTCGACAATTCGATGAACACGGTTGCTGGCCCAAATGAAAATTTTGCCCGCGAACTCTTCGAACTGCACAGCCTCGGCGCCGAAAATTATCTGGGCGTCCGGCGGCAGGAAGCGGTGCCCACCGATGCGCAAGGCCGTCCGGTGAGTTACGTCGATGACGACGTCTATGAGAGCACGCGCGCGTTCACGGGCTGGACCGTCGATATGGCCACCGGTCAGTTCCTTTACGCCGCCGACCAACACGACCGGTTCCAGAAGCGTGTGCTCGGACAATTCCTGAGATCGGATCAAGCGCCGTTGAAAGACGGTCGCGATGTGCTCGACGCGGTGGCGGCGCATCCCGGCACAGCCCGGCATATCGCGCGCAAGTTGTGTCGGCGGCTCATCGCGGACGATCCGCCGCAGCGCGTCGTGGATGAAGCCGCGGCGGTGTTCCTGGCACAGAAGGAATCGCCGGATCAGCTCCGGCACGTGGCGCGGACGATTCTGCTTTCGCCGGAATTCCGCACGACCTGGGGACAGAAGGTGAAGCGCCCGTTCGAATACGTTGTGAGCTGCCTGCGGGCGGTGAACGCGGAGTTGAGCTTCACTTTCGACGACCAGCCCAGCAACCATTTCCTCTGGATGTTCGCGCAGACCGGCCAGGCGCTCTTTCAGTGGCCGACGCCGGACGGTTATCCCGACGTGCGCGCGAAGTGGATTCGCAGCAACGCGCTGGTCGGCAGTTGGAAGATCATCAACTGGCTGCACGACGTGAAGAACTGGTGGGATCGCCGCTACAAACCGTTCGATCCGTTCGCCAGTCTGCCGCCAGAAGTTCGTTCGGCCCGGGCCATCGCGGACTTTTGGGTTCAGCGGATTCTTGGCCGTCCGCTTTCCTTGAGCGCGCGCCAGGAAATCGTCGAGTTCATGGCGCGCGGACGAGACCCCGAAATGGAGCTGCCCAATTTCAACGACGAACTCGTTCGCGAGCGCGTTTGGGGAACGATCGCGCTCATCATGATGACGCCGGAAAATCTGCTGCGGTGATGATTCAAGATCACAATCAAGGTAACCGTCCAGTCGAAATGGGGACCGCACGCGCCCTCGCGTGCAGTGGTCGGCGCCCTCGCCGACCACAGTTTGTGCCATCGAACAAGTTACCATTGGGTGCCTGTCCGACGCGAGCCTTCCGACCGGCGAGGCGCCGGTCGGCACACGCGAGGCGCGTGTGCTCCCTATTGAAATGAAAACGAATCGCCGAAAATTTCTGATGGGATGTTCCGCTGCGATTGCCGCGATGGCGGGCTCGCGGCTTGGCTGCTTCACGTTCAGCAGTCCGCTGTCGGCGGCGTCGAATCAAGAAGTGCTGGTGCTGGTCTTTCTGCGCGGCGGCATGGATGG
This sequence comes from Verrucomicrobiota bacterium, assembly GCA_016190065.1. Lineage (GTDB taxonomy): Bacteria > Verrucomicrobiota > Verrucomicrobiia > Limisphaerales > SIBE01 > VHCZ01. The sequence continues at coordinate 12,833 of JACPRI010000363.1, read as the reverse complement.
ATTAAGTTTGATCCCGCCGATTGCCGGAGACGATCGGCAGCATTATGAGGAAGCGCGCCGCGATCTGAAGATTCCGGTGAGCGGCACCGGCGCGGCCCTCCGGCTGGATGACCGCTTCGGGCTTCACCCTTCCGCCGGCGCGCTGCACGCGCTGTTTCAATCCGGCAAACTGGCCATCGTGCACGCAGTGGGAAGCGCCGGGAGCCGAAGCCATTTCGATGCGATGAAGTACCTGGAACTCGGCACGCCGGGCAGCAAAACAATACCGACCGGGTGGCTCGCGCGTCATCTTTCAAGTTCGGGAACTGTTCCTGGCCCGGTCCTGGCCTCCGCGTTGGCGACCGGCATCAGCCCGCCCACTTCGCTGCAAGGGAGCAACGAGACATTGAATCTGTCCGATCCTGGCACTTTGAATTTGAGCCATGCGGGCCACTGGTCCTGGGTGTTCGGAGATCAACGAATCGCGCTGCGACGCCTGTATCGTGGCGGCAACACCTTCGTTCACGAAGCCGGCCTTGAGGCGCTGGACGCGGTGGGCTTGATCGAAAGTTACCTCACGCCTGATTATCAACCGTCCGGCAGCGCCAATTACCCGGCCACGGAGTTTGGCAAACATCTGAAGATCATCGCGCAGATGATCAAACTGGACGTGGGATTGCGCGTGGCCACGGTCGATCTTGGCGGGTGGGATACGCATGAAAACCAGGGAACCGCGCCCGGCGGTTATTTTGCCAATCTCGTGCAACAGCTTTCGGATGGGCTGGCGGCGTTCTACTCGGACCTGGACGGAAGCCAAACCAACTCCCACCCCAAACGGTTGACTATCGTGATTCAAAGTGAGTTCGGACGACGCATCCGCCAAAATGCGAATCGCGGCACGGACCACGGGACTGCGAACCCGATGTTGATTCTGGGCGGCAACGTCAACGGCGGGCTTTACGGAACGTGGCCCGGGCTTCACCCGGACCAACGGTTCGACAGCGCCGATCTCAAGCCCACGACGGACTTCCGGCAATTGCTCAGCGAAGTTCTCATTCGCCGCTTTGGCAATCCCAGGTTGGGCGAAGTCTTTCCCAACTATCGCGGCTACCTCCCGCTGAACATCGTCTCGGGCCCGGATGTGCCGCCGGATTATTCCGTGCCCATCCCGGCGACCCCGGCAAACCTCCTTGCGAACAAAGTTTCGGGCGTCGTCCGGCTTTCCTGGGAAGGGACCCATCACGCAACCAGCTATCGCCTCGAGCGCCGCGCGGAGGCCTCGGACTCATGGGAACACTTGGCGACGTTGGGCGCAGAGGCCGTTCAATTCGACGACTGGACAGCAAGCGCTGGAACATCGCCCTCGTATCGTCTGCAAGCCATCAACACCAACGGCGAAAGCCCCTTCACGGCTCCTGTGACGCCGCCCAATCTCAAACCGATTGAGCAATGGCGCTTCGAATACTTTGGAACCACCCAAGGCACCGGTGAAGCGGCGGACGATCGCATCCTCACTGGCGACGGCCTGCCCAATTTTGTGAAATACGCCCTGGGTCTGGACCCGCGCGTGCGGGCGCGCTCATTCACGACTGGATTCACTCCCGGACGACCGCGGACCGAAGTGAACGGCAATTCCTGTTCGCTGGTGTTTGTCCGGCCTGTGGATCGCCCAGACGTCCGCTATGAGGTGCGTCTGTCCTCGGACCTCAAGACCTGGACGGCTGTTCCGGATGTGAGTGATGGAACTGCCGACGGAATGGAGCGTCGGCGCGCGACCGTTGCGCGAGATAGCCTCCCGGCGCAGTTTCTTCAACTCATGATCGGCCGGGCTTAGCCAACGATACACATCTCAACAAAAGCAAACGAAGGAAACGAAGTTGGGAGAGTAACCAATTAGACCGCGGATCACGCGGATAGGAATTAGCAGTTCATCCAAACTCTCCGCGACATCCGCGGCCACGCGAAGCACGCGAGGGCTGATTTTCATATCTTCAAGAACGGACTGCGGTTTTGAGTGCGAGGACAGTCAAGTCACGGGCTGGCGCATCGCCCGGTTCTCGAGGCGGGTCATTGCCGCTTGTCTTTGTGACATCAAAACTCATATAACCGATCAAAACCAAATCACACGCACTTAAGACAAAGACGCATTCCTATGTTCAAAACCGCCGTTCGCACGAGCACATCATCCTGCACACTTCTCATTGCCCTGGGGTTGGCGTGGGGCCAAACGATCCCGGCGTTGCAGGCGCAGGCCATTGATTTGAATCGGGGCAAGCAAGCGCATTGGAAATTCGACGAGACCACCGGCCTCACCGCGACCGATTCCACTGCCAGCGCGAATCACGGCACGCTAGTGGATTTTGCGGATGAAAAATCGCATTGGGTTCAAGGCCGTGTCGGCGGAGCACTCGCGTTTAACGGCGCGAACTACGTCGAGGTGCCGGACCATGCATCGATCGGCGGCGATCTGATCAATGGCTTCTCCGTGGCGGCCTGGTTCCGATCTAACGTGCCGCTGGCCGCGAGCGGGGCTGGCCGAGTCAGCCGCATGTTCGAGAAAGGCGACGGCTACTTCTTCCTGCAAGATCCGGGCACCGGCGGCATGAACTTTCTTGTGAAAAAGAACAACGGGAACACGACGGCGTCCATCGGAGTTCCGCTGGAGGCGAACACGTGGTACCACATCACGGGCACGTTCGATGGGACCGTCATTCGCGTTTATTTGAACGGTGAACCCAAAGGCACCGCGAATGTGGCCGGGCCGCTGGACGACGACAAACTCGCGCTGCGCATCGGATCAGACGACGCCGGGAGGTTTTTCGATGGCGCGATGGACGACGTGCAGATCTGGAATCGGCCTTTGTCAGTCCAGGAAATCGAGCAGCTCGCGGGCAAGGTTGTCGCAGGCCCTCCCGTTATCACCCAGCAGCCGGAATCCAAAACGGTCTTCGCGGGAGCAACGGTGGAATTCAGCATCAAGGCCGAAGGGGCGCAACCGCTCGCTTTCCAATGGCGCAAGGACGGCGCGAATTTGTCCGGGCAAACCACGAATCACCTCGTGTTGAGCGATGTCAGTTTGGCTTCCGCCGGGCAATACACCGTTTCGGTTCAGAACGCCCAAGGCTCGGTCACCAGCCAGCCCGCCGTCCTGACCGTCACGCCGGTTGATTTGAATGTCGGGAAACTGGCGCAGTGGAAATTCGACGAGACCACCGGTCAAACGGCGGCGGACGCTTCGGGGAACAATCGTCCAGGCCAACTGACGGATTTCGCGGGCGCGACCGCGCAGTGGGTCAGCGGCCAGGTCAAGCAGGCGCTCCGGTTCGATGGCACGTCCAGCCGGGTCATCGTGGCCAATTCCGAGTCCCTCACTCTCGGACCGGACGCCACCTTCGCCTTTTGGATCAATCCCGCCACGTACGGGACCGAGCAATCCGCCGGCACTTACACGTTCAACGAAGGCCGCATTTTGAGGAAGGGCACGCACTTCGATGTGTTCGTCGTAGATAATCCCGGCAGCGTCCGCCAAACCTTAATTGCGAGTGGCGTCAACGCTCCGCAAACCTCGCTTGAACTCGGCAAGTGGCAGCACTTCGCCGTCGTGTTCAAAGGCGGCCTGGTGCAGTTCTACAAAAATGGTTTCCCGCTCGACGAACCGAAGCCCGGCCAATTGGGCGCGGCGAACACCGATCCCATTGTGCTCGGCAACTTCGACGCCGACATTGCGACGCCGCGTTTTTTCAATGGCGCGATGGATGAAGTGGCCATATGGCAACGCCCGTTGAGTGACGTGGAAATCATGGAGATCGCCGGAAAGGACGTGGCTGGCCCGCCCAAAATTGATGTCCAACCGCAGCCCTCCAAAAAGCTGGAAGGTGCGACTGTCACGTTTTCAACCTTCGCCACCGGCAAGCGCCCGGTCACTTACCAATGGTTCCGCAACGCTGAAGCCATTCCGGGAGCGACGGCGAGACAATTGACGCTGGCTTCCGTCGCGCCGGCTCAAGCGGGCCAGTACACGGTCAAGGTCAAGAATGAGCTGGGCGAAGTCACGAGCCAGCCCGCCGAACTGACCGTGGAATCGCTGGGCGCCATTACCAGCGGTTTGGTGGCCTATTGGAATTTCGACGAAACGCAAGGCACCGTGCTGAGAGATCGCTCCGGAAACGCGCACGATGGGGCGTTACAGAATTTCACGGCTGTGTCCGGGATTAAAGGACAAGTTGGAGGAGCGTTCGATCTCGATGGCGTGGATGATTTCATCATCGTCCCGCATCACGATCAGCTCAATCTTGCGGACCAGGGCACGATTTCGGTCTGGCTCAACCCGCGCACGTATTCCGTGGTTGGAGGGTATGGACGCATCGTTCGCAAATCGGTGAATTACGACTTCACAGTGTACGAAGCCAACCGAGCCTTGCGTTTGTTTGGAGTCAACAAGACGCCGTACGACGCTCCGGCCGGCTCGTTGGAGCTGGACGTCTGGCAGCACTTCGCCATGACGATTCGCAGCGGCAACATTCAGTTCTACAAAAATGGAAAACCCATCGGGCAATCGCTCGCGGGCCGGCTCGACACGGGAAACAAAGATCCGCTCATCATCGGCAACTTCCAGGCGGACCTGAACATCAACCGAATCTACAACGGGCTGATGGATGATCTGGGCATTTGGGCGCGAGCGTTGAGCCCGGGCGACATCGAAGGCATTTACCAGAACGGACTGGCGGGCAAACCGCTCACGGCCGGTTTCGAGCAACTCGTCATCAAACGGACCGAGCTGCCAGGTGCGGGCAAACTCGAGGTGGTGTTTTCATCGCCTTACTCCAATCGCCAATACGCCGTGCAATGGAAACCGGCCTTGACCGCAACCGCTTGGAGCGATGTATCCAACGTCCAGTTCACCGCGGCCGGACCAGCCTTGACGAAAGCTTCGTTCAACCGCCCGGCGGAATCGGTGGCCTTCTACCGAATCGTGGCACTGGCTCCTCCGTCGCCTTGAACTGCGGTTCCAAGGCTTCGGAACTCCCGCAAAGATTAGCAATGCGGCGAAACGCACTTAACAAACCGCTGATCACACGGATTATTCTTATCTCCTCGCGACGCCATTTATGCGAATCCCGATTTTGTCGGCAAGGGCGCTGAGAAACTGTCTGCCACACCGATTCCCCTCACCCCGGCCCTCTCCCGCGGGGAGAGGGAGTCGCGTGGGGCTGCGTCGGGACGATCCGAGGCCGCACAATCTTGCCCGCGGCGGGAACATGGTTCCCCTCTCCCCAAGGGAGAGGACAGGGTGAGGGGAGAGGGAGCGCTAATCCTGGAAATGGTGACCCGACGAATCCCGGAACTGGCGAAGGAAAGGAGATCAGGGACGCGGTAGAACGCGTCCCTGATCTTGTTCTTTCGATTCGTTGAGTAAGGTCCGGGACGGAGTGGAATCCGGTGGAATCCGTCCCTACCCATTCTATCGGCTTGAAAACCGATTGCGTATGACCTCAGATGGTCGCCGTCCGCTTGAAACATCACCTCCAATCCATGTGGAAGTTTGTGGCCTGCGCCGCGCTGGTTGGCGTGGCCGACGCCTGGGCCGCTCCGGCTCCGCCGGCCTGGAAAGTCGGTGTGGCCTCCGGCCGCATCACCCCAGAGACGAATATGTGGATGGCAGGTTACGCCAGCCGCACGAATGCCTCGACCGGTGTGAAGCAAGAGCTCTTCGCCAAGGCACTCGCGCTGGAAGACGATCACGGATCGAAGCTCGTCATGGTCACGCTTGATCTCATCGGCGTGCCGCGGTCGTTGCGGAAGAATCTCGAACGGCGCGCGCAGGAAGCCTGGCAACTGCCGCCGGAATCGCTCTTGTTGAACGCCTCGCACACACACAGCGGCCCGGAGTTTCGCGTTGGCCGCGCGCCGGCGGATGACGGCGAGTTCAAGCCCACTTCGCTCGGCCAGCGCTACGGGGCCGCGCTGGAGGAAAAGTTGTTCCGGCTGATCGGGGCGGCTTTATCGAATCGCGCGCCGGCGCGGTTGATCTACAGCCATGCGCGCTGTGGCTTCGCCATGAACCGCCGCCTGCCCACCGAACGCGGCTATCAGAACAGCCCGAATCCCGACGGCCCCGTGGATCACGATGTGCCAGTGCTTCGGGCCGTGGGCACCAACGGCCAGACGCGCGCTATTCTCTTCGGCTACTCCTGTCACAACACCACTTTGGCGCTCTATCAGTTCTGCGGCGACTACGCCGGCTACGCGCAAGAGTTTTTGCAGGCGGCGAATCCCGGCACCACTGCGCTCTTTCTCAACGGTTGCAGCGGCGACCAGAATCCGTATCCGCGCGGCACGTTCGAGCTGGCGCAACAGCACGGGCGCACACTCGCCACGGCGGTTGAGGCCGCGATGGGAGTGCAGCGTCAGCGCGAGTTGAACGGGCCTTTGCGCGCTGCGATCGCCGAGATCGACCTGGATTACTCTCGGCCTCCTTCCCGCGAGGAATTCCAACGCCGTTTGGGATCGAAGAATCAGACCGAAGCGCAACATGCGCGCCGCATGCTGGATCGGCTCGATCGGGACGGGGAATTGCCGGGAAGTTATCCGTATCCCGTGCAAGTCGTCCATTTCGGCAACGAACTCATCCTGGTCGCGCTCGGCGGCGAAGTGGTCGTGGACTACTCGCTTCGACTGAAGAAAGAACTCGCCGGCCCGATCGTTTGGATCGCCGGCTATTCGAATGACGTGATGGGCTACATCCCGAGCCGCCGTGTGAGGGAAGAAGGCGGTTACGAAGCCGAAGGCGCCATGCTTTACAGCCCCACCCACCCCGCCCCTTGGGCGCCTTCGTTAGAGCAGAGAATTGTCAGCAAGGTCCACGAACTCCACCGGCGTTTGAAGGCAGAATAGTCAAGCTAAACTCCCAACAAATGCTCCGCGGAGCTCCGCAGCCCGTTACAGAAGGAAACGAAGAGAACAAAGGCTTCGTTACCTTCGTTACCTTTTGTTGAAATTCTCTCCGGCTTACCCTCCTCGTGAACTGCGCTGGTTGCGTGAAACACGTTCTTTTCTTTGCGCCTTTTGCGTTCTCGGCGAGAGGTTCTGACTAACCTAACGGCACACGTTCTCGGTTGTGTTCTGAACAAGAGGCAACAGAGCCAACGGAGAAACGATCGATGACCACTTCATTCGCTGGACGTACGACTGCCGGAGCGCAGGGCCACTCGTGTAGTACTGCCGAGACCTCACCGTCGTTATTTGCCGACGTAGGAAAGCCGGTAAATCTTGTTGCCGGTATCGTCGCTGATGAGGATCGAGCCATCCGGCGCTTCCAGGCAATCCGCCGGCCTCCCCAGCACCTCGGTGCCGCCCTTGAGGAAGTTCACCATCTTCTGTTCGCCATACGGATGGCCGTCCTCGAACAGAATCCTCGCCAGACAATAACCCGATTTCTGCGTGGCATTCCAGGAGCCGCGCATCGCGACAAAGGCGTCGCCTCGGCCGTTGGGAATTTTCGTGCCGTGATAAAAGATCATTCCGTTGCCCGAACAATGGGCGGCCATCGTCCATTCTGGGATCGTCGTCTTGGACGCGAGTTCCGCGAGGTCCGGCCGCTTTAGGAAATTCAGGTTCGGGATGTTTTTTCCCAGAACGTACGGATGTCCGTAAAATCCGCCCTTCTTGTAATGATTCAACTCCGCCGGAGGATTGTGGTCGGTGATCGGCTGGCCGAATTTCTTCTCCTTGCCCTCGATTTCCGAGCCCAGCGTATCGATGTCGTGATCGACGCCCCAGATTTCCTCGGTGCCCGGACGGATCGCGAATTTCTCCGTGTTTCGCAGGCCCGAGGCGAAGAGCTGCTTATCGGAGCCGTCCATCGCGAAGCTCCAAATCTTCTTTCGCTCGTTCACATCGATGGGTTCGTCGGTGGCGTTCGTTTGATCGCCGAGGTGCGTGTAAATGCGCGCCTGGTGAATGAGCAGTGACCGCCAGCGATGCCCGCCTCCGGTGATCGGCAGTTTGTCTTCACCGATGACTTTCACCGTCTCGTCGGCCTTGTCATCGCCATTGGTGTCTCTGGACTTGTAGATGGCGGAGACTTCGGCGAACCACAGCCAGCCGTTGTGCCACGCCAGGCCTTGAAGAATATTCTTGGGGCTGTGCCCTTCCACGTAAGTGACGACGCTTTCGTAAAGACCATCGTTGTTCTTGTCTCGGCAAGCCATGATCTTGCCGGCCGCGGGAACACTGACGTAAAGCACGCCGTCCGGGTTCGTGGCCATGAAGCGGGGCGTCTTGATTGTGTTTTCCGCCACCGTCAACCTGTAGCCGGGGCGGACCCAGATTCCTTCCGGGATGTCCGCCGCCCGGATATTCAATGCGCCGATCACCAGCAGGAGGAGCGCAACGCGGAGGGATCGCAGCCAGAATCGCGGAAGCGTGAAGTCGTTAAATAGGTTAAATGAGTTAAATCGGTTCAAAGAGTCGCTGCAACCGGCAAGCGTGGAGCGAAGCGAATAAAGGCGGATCGAATGGGGAGCGGGAAATATGGTTTTCATTTGCCGCGGAGGATAACGCGCCCTGCGCGCCAGCGTCCAGCAATTCAAATACTTAGTCTGAACCGCATTCAACCTGTTTAACCGTTTACCCCATTTAACCCTTGTAACCCCTGAAACGACTTGGACGCGGTCACCACCAATCAAAATCGGGGTTCGGCCGGTCGCTGACCCAATTTACCATCGCAGACGGGAAATGATAATTCACCACGTGCCCGTCCCCAAAGAGCATATTCTGATACCGCTTGCCCCGGTAGCTGTGCCAAAGGCTCAGGCCATGATCCCGGTCGTTATCCACCGGACGGTTCGCGTGCCACGGCCAATCGCCCTGGATGATCTTATTGGCGGGTCGAAGGGCGATTCGGGATTCTTTGTTGCCGGGGCGCTGGGCTGGCGCGGCCATATCGCCGGTCACATACTCGGTCCGGAAAAACCAGTCGCCATAGCTGGGACGCCATTCCGGCAGGTAACTGTTTCCCCACGCTTCATAACAGGATTTGTATTTCCTGCCGGATCCCGCAAAGGCCTCGCGATTGAAGATATCTCCGCGATCGGTCGGGCAAGCCCACACCTCGACGCTGCCGGCGTAAGCGTTCAAAGGACGGTTTGTTTCGGCCACGCGCGCGCCATAGTCATTGGCGGCGCCGCCAGTGTAGCCGTTCGTCCAGTACTTTCCGCCCACCGCGCCCCACCCCATCGCCAGCGGATAATTTCCCTGATGATCATCGACGTACATTTTGTAGGCGACGCCGGTTTGCTTCAGATTGCTCACGCATTTGACGGTCTGCGCTTTGGCCTTCGCGCGTCCCAGGGCCGGCAGAAGCATGCCCGCAAGAATGGCGATAATGGCAATGACGACGAGCAACTCGATCAATGTGAAAGCCAGTCTGGCGGGTGAACTTTTCATAGGCGCACAGGTGGAAGTTGCGGTGTGTTCTTATCACAAGTGGAGCTGCCCGCCACAAGCATAAAGCGGGGGCATTTGATAGTGCGGCGCAATTCTTGTGGGCGGCGGCGTAACGCCGACATTCTTGTCGGCAAGTTCCGAGGCATTCCTGCCTCGTGACCGCGAGGTCGGGAGACCCCGTCGCTTGCCGGCTCGAAAGCCAGCGTTGCGCCGAAGTTCGGTAGGCGAATCCCAATCAGCAAGTGGGTGGAACGGTCCCGCCAAGTTCAGGGGAATACCCCGATCCATCCTCACCGTCTCGGTTTGCTCTGTGCTCCTCGCAAAAGTGACGCAGAGAAACTCGCAGAAGAAAACCAACTCCCATTGAACATGCATCGACCGTGTGAAAGTGGATTGCGGAGCGCCGAACTGCAATCCGACGGATCGGACAACGCGGATCTGTCCTGGCTCACCGTGAATCCGAGTTCGGCGCTCCAGTTGAAGGTTTCCACGCGTTGGGTCAAGCGCCACACAGGATGGGCCAAAGTTCTCACCCGCTTAATGCTGGTTGGAAGGGTCGCGAAAGCCATCGGGGCAGACACGGCCTGGATCGATGACTCAATTCCAGCAGGAGCCTATACTGCAGCGGGCGGCGGTGACGCCTGGCAATGGGTGAGCGCCAATCCCACGCCGTTTTCCGGCAGCCGGGCACATCAATCCAGCCTCAGTACAGGGCTGCATTACCATTACTTCTCCGGCGCTTCGGCCACTTTGGCGGTGAATGCCGGAGACGTCCTCGTTACCTATATCTTCCTGGATCCCGTCAATCCGCCCCGCGAGGTGATGCTGCAATGGTTTGATGGCGCTTCCTCGGCGCATGCGGCGTACTGGGGCGAGAATCTGGTTCGTTGGGGAACCGACGGCACGGCCAGCCAGCGACCGATGGGCGCGTTGCCAAGCACTGGACAATGGGTGCGGTTGGAAGTTCCAGCCAGTATGGTGGCGTTGGAAGGCGCCACGCTTCAAGGCATGAATTTCATCCTCTACGGCGGACGCGCAACGTGGGATTTGTCAGGCAAATCGATTTCCTCGGATCCGCCGCCGCCACTGCCGCCGCCGCCGAGCAATTCCACGGTCTGGGTCGATGACGCAGTGCCATCAGGAGCCTGGACCGCCGCCGCGGGTGGCGATGTCTGGCAATGGATAAGCGCGAACCCCGCGCCGCGTTCCGGAACCCGCGCTCACCAATCCGCACTCGTTGGCGGAACGCACTATCATTACTTCTCCGGCGCGACGACCACGTTGCAGGTCAATCCGGGTGATACTCTATTCACCTACATTTTTCTCGATCCGGCAAATCCGCCTCGCGAAGCGATGTTGCAATGGTTCGATGGCTCTTCCTGGGCGCATGCGGCCTACTGGGGCGCGAATTTGATTCTCTGGGGAACTGACGGCACCGCCAGTCAACGGCCCATGGGCGCGCTGCCGTCGGCCGGACAATGGGCGCGGTTGGAAGTGCCGGCCAGCCTCGTGGGCTTGGAAGGCCGCACGCTTCAGGGCATGAATTTCATTCTCTACGACGGCCGCGCCACCTGGGATTATTCGGGTAAATCGACTGCCTCAGAGCCGCCGCCGCCGCCACCACCCACCAGCGCCACAATCTGGGTCGATGACGCGGTGCCTTCAGGAGCGTGGACCGGCGCCGCCGGTGGAGATTCATGGCAATGGGTGAGCGCAAATCCAGCGCCGTATTCTGGAAGCCGTGCTCACCAATCCGCGCTTGTCAGCGGCACCCACTATCATTTTTTCTCCGGAGCAACCAGCGGCTTGCCGGTCAATGCCGGCGACATCTTGTTCACGTACGTTTTTCTCGACCCGTCCAACCCGCCTCAGGAAGTGCGGCTGCAATGGTTTGACGGCGCATCCTGGGCGCACGCCGCGTACTGGGGCGCGAATCGGACCGCGTGGGGCACGGACGGCACGCCTAGCCAGCAGCCCATGGGCCTGCTGCCATCGGCCGGGGCCTGGGCTCGTCTGGAGGTGCCGGCCGGCTTGGTCGGTCTCGAAGGAAAAACCCTGTTCGGAATGAATTTCATTCTCTACGACGGACGCGCAACCTGGGATTACACGGGAACGCAAGCATTCTCTTCGACATCGTGGGTGGCGGACGCGAACACGATGCATTACCCGGATCTCCAGACGATGCCGCCGACCGATCTCAGAATCCAAAACGAATCTTCCACCAGCCAGAAGCTGCTGCGGTTCTCCAATTGGATCGTCAATCGCGGCCGGGGACGCCTGGAAATCATTCCCATCAACAACGCCAACGGCACCACGGACGCGTGGCAACGCCTCTACTCCCACGATGCGAACGGGAATTGGTACGTCGTGAGCACGGCGTTCGTCGGTCAATTTGATTTCCATCCCGAACACAATCACTGGCATTTTGAGAATTTCGCCCGTTACCAACTCCGGAATACGGCGGCGGATGGTTCCGTGGGCAGCACGCTCCTTTCCGACAACTCCAAGGTGTCGTTTTGCGTCGAGGACGTTTCGCTCGCGGATTCCCAACTGTCGCACGTGGAGCCGCAGACCTACACGGAGTGCACTCAAACCAAACCGCAAGGGTTGTCCGTTGGCTGGGCGGATGTCTATGCCTGGGATCTCTTCGGCCAAAGCCTCGATGTCACGGGCTTGCCCGATGGGGATTACTGGCTGCTGTCCACGTCAGACCCGGACAATCTTCTCAATGAGGGCGGCGGCGCACTCGAATCTAACAACACGGCCGCGCTGAAGATTCGCATCGAGGGGATGAACGTTACAGCGTACTGAGAAAACTCCATCGTTCTCTTCATCGTCCCAGCAACCGACCTTGTCGTATCCACGGGGCAGAATTCACGCGAAGAGCGCCAACGCTGCAAAAGAGAAGGAGAAACCGGTCTTGTTCTCCGTTCTCTCCGTGTGCTCCTGTTCCAATTGAATTGTTTCGGCAAAGCAGGTACAGCCTGGGGATGGAACGGCGCGCATTTCTGAAAGCAACATTGGCCGCAGCCGCAGCCTCGGCTTGCGTGTGTCCTGCCCTTGAAACGATCCCCTTCACCCCTTCTCTCTCGCCCACTGGGGGCGAGGGTGTCCGGAGGTCGGGTGAGGGCCAACACGGTACTCTCCTGACCGCCACAGAGGCGGCCTCGACCGAACCCATCCGTTTGCACCCGGAGAATCCGCGCTACTTTCTCTTCCGCGGCCGGCCGGCGATTCTCATCACCTCGGGCGAACATTACGGCGCCGTGATGAATCTTGACTTTGATCACGTGCGCTACCTCGATGAGCTGAAGGCACACGGATTTAATCTGACGAGGGTGTTTTCCGGGACGTATCGCGAAGTGGCCGGCTCGTTCAACATCACCGGCAATACACTCGCGCCGGCG
>JACPRI010000385.1 GCA_016190065.1 Verrucomicrobiota bacterium | reverse complement strand
GCCGGCAAACCGGAGTTTGCCGAGTTTTCGGTGGATTGGACGGAGGAAGCCATGAAGCATTTCCCACAGCACGAGGGGATCCGGGCGTTGCGGGGCGAAGTGTTGCTGAAGGCAGGCCGGTTTGGCGAGGCGCTGCCCTTCTTCCAAAACTCAATCCACGCCCAGGAGCCGTCCGCGCGTGCTGCGGTCCTGATCTGTCAGTTGGCCGAAGGTCAAACCCCGGCCCTGGCGCCTTCGGAGAATGAGACGCAGCTCAGCGTGGAATTCGTCAATTGGTATCGCCGGCTTTTGGCGGCGCGTTCGATGGAAGGGCTGAAGAAAGTGAATGCGCGCGTGCAGGTGTTGCGATCAATTTTGCCCAACGCCGCAGGAATGCTGGAGCAAGCGTTCAAAACCGCGCAACCGGAGTAGGGAATTGAGGTGTTGGAGTAGTGCTGTAATGCAACACTCCACTACTCCGTTACTCCATTTCTCAGAAGGTTAGCGGATGAAATCCAGGAGCGATTGGTTGAGAATCGTGCCAGCGGTCTTCAGCGCGGCAACGTACGCGTTCTCAATTTCACCCAAGACGACGAGCGTTCTTGCCAAGTCAGCATCCGACTCCTGTGAGACCAGACCGTCGAGCGATGTTTTGCGGGCGTTGATGATGGAGGCCGCTGTATCCAGCCGAGTCTGCTCGGCGCCGACACTTCCGAAATGATAGAGGATGTTCTCTTCGTCTTTGAGCAGGTTCGGGAGATCCGTTGTCCGGATCGCAGCGCTGTTGTTGCTCAAGAGATTGTCTCGAAGTGAGATCAAATGCGCTAAGAGGTCAGCTCCCGCCGAAGTGTCCTGGAGCAAACCGCGCGTCCCGCTGCCCGTGGTATTGACGCCCGGAACGCTGACTGAAATGTTGATGTTCTCGCCGATCTCGCTGGCCGTGACGGTCCCGGAGCCGTTGTAAGCCACGCTCGTGATCTGGCTTTGCGCATTCCGTGTCACGTCGAAAGGCGGAGAGGTGTTCTTGGTTCCGCCGAAGATGTAGTTCCCCTGATGGCGCGTGTTCGACAATTGAACGGCGCGCTCGATCAGTTGATCCACCTCGGTGGCGAGAGCCTCGAGCTCTTGGGGCGTTCGCAGGTTGTCGCCTCGGACCGCAATTTCTCCGGCGCGATCCGACACTTTTTTCAAGTCGTTGATGGCCGCAAAGGTGGCCGTCTGTGTGTCTTTCAGCGTCCCGATGTTCTTCTCATATTGAGTCAACAATTTAATGTCGGTCTGGAGATCGAGCACCTTGCGCATCGCGCGCGGATCGTCGCTCGCGAGGTGAAAACGCTGCCCGGTGGCGGCTTGGGTTTGCAGACGCGCCTGTTGCGTCGAGAGTCGTTCCAGTTGCGACCGGATGACGTTCGGAAAGGAGCTGGCGGTGACTCGCATATCAATCAGGATTATTCTATCGTTTCCATTTGGTGATCGCGGTCCAGCGCGTTCAATTCAACTTATCGGGTCAGGTTAATGACGCTTTGCAGCAGTTCATCCAGGGTCGTGATCATCCGGGCCGAGGCTTGGAAAGCGCGTTGAAAAACAACCAGATTGGCCATTTCTTCGTCGATGGAGACTCCTCCGAGGGAGTCGCGCTGGCGCTGCAGCAATCGATTGACAGCGTCCTGGTCCTGGGTCTGGGTATTGGTGTTGGATAAAGCCTGACCGAGATTGGCGACGCTTTGGTTATAGCGTTCGGCGAAGGTGAGGTTGCCCAAGGCTGCTTGCGGCTGATTTGCCATCTTGGCGAGAGTCAGCGCCACTCCGTTGTCGCCTGGATCGCCCGTGGAGCTGGCCTGGATTCGGCTTGGGTCGGCTCTTAAAACCGAGTTCAACGCGATGTTGGAGGCGTTCGAACTCGAACTGGAGAAAAAACTCTGGCCCGTGCTCACCCCATCCAACGCGATGCCCGCCGCATGGACCGTATTCACTTGGGTGATCAGTTGGCCGGCCAGCGTGTCGATATCGTCGGAAAGCGTTTTGATCTCCGAATCTCGGGCATCGATGGTGCCTTTGATGCTTCCTTTGGTGAGCGTAACGGCGGCGCCGCCGGCGGTTTGAACCTGCGTGCGTTCGACCCCGGTGCTCAAGTTCGCCAAAGTCTGCAAAGTATCCACGACGCTATCGGTCGAAATGACGTTCGCGCCGCCGATGGAGAGGGTCAACTGGTTGGTGATCGTGTCCTCGGAGTAAGTCACGTCCACCAGCTTGGAAAGGGCTTCGAGTTTTTCCTGCCGGCGATCCCGCAGGTCGTTGGCGTTGCCGATCTCGCCGATCTCGGACGACGTAATGCTGGTGCTGAGGTCGCTGATGTCGGCCAGGAGCTGGTTCGCCAGGTTCACATCGTCCTGAACGCGCACGTTCAAATCTGAACGCAGGCTGTCAAGCCTCCGGTTCACGCTGTTGAACTTTTCCGTGAGACTTTCGGCTCTCAATACGACCACCTGCCGGTCGGCGGTCGAATTAGGACTGGTGCTGAGCGCTTGCCACGCATTGAAAAAGTCCGACAGGCCTTCAATCAGTCCGAACTGCCCACCCACCCCGAGGCTGGCAGTCGCGCCTTCCGGCGTGGAAGCCTGGCGGTCGAGCAGTTGACCCAGATTGATCTCAGCGAATTCCAAGGCCTTTTTCCTGGCCTCAAGGTAACCGCTGACGCTCGTCTCACTGACAATTTCGGTATCGAGGAGGCGATCCCGGACTTGTTCGATGCCGGTAACTTTTGAACCAGTTCCTACCGGCCCGGTCGGGCTCGGCAGCGCGTCCGCTGTTTGAATCCTGAGCCGCTGACGTGCGTAAGCTGGATTGCTGACATTGGAGAGGTTGTGGCCGGTCAGTTCGATGCCCTGCCGATTGGCTTCCAAGCCACGCTTGGCGACTTCCATTGTTCCGATGAGGCCGAGTGGCATAGGGACAAGTTCCGGTTAGATGATCATCTCGCAGAGCGAGCTTTGAGACAGGCTGCCTGTCTTGACGGTTCCGGCCTGGGTATAAGTCTGGCCTCCGCTTGATGGGAAGAGGCTAAAGATCATCTGCTGCATCAGGTCCAACGAGCGGCTCAGGAGCAGGTGGTTCTGGCGGAGCCGCTGTTGAGAGCGCATCAACAGATCGTTGATTTCCTCGACGAGCGCTTCCAGGAGGGGCTGATATTCTTTCGGAACGAGCGCCACGAGTTGTCTGAAAGAGAGGGTCGTGGGCTGGCCCAGAGCGGTGGCGAGTTCTTTTCGAAGTTGGTCGCGGCGCTGGCGAGCCGCGGCGACAATCGGCACCTGCGCATTGATGGCTCCGAGGTTTTCCAACAGCCCTTCGGCGGAGCGGCTCACGATCAGATCCTGTTGCTGCTCCAAGAGCGCCAGGAGCTCCCCGTACTGGGTGAGCTCATCCCGCAACGTTTCGATCAGTTTTTCCAGTTCGGCCTTCATTGCTTCGGAGCGTCTCGATCAGCGGTCTGGCCATCGACTTTGTGCGGGTGAGTCATTTGGGCCTGGAAGGAGTTGGCCAGGCCAAAAGTTCCGGTTTTGCTGATGGCTTCAGCGAGTTGGTTGACGATCATGTCCTGGTAAATATCATGACTGGCGCCCAGCATCGCGCCTTTGGATTTCAACAGCGGCTTCTGCGCGTCGTTCAGAAACTGCCGCAGCAAGATAGCTTCAAAATGATGGCTGATCCCGGCGAGCTTTTCCTTTTCCGACAACCCGCGGTTGGACACCAGCCGGTCCAGCGGCAAATCGGACGGGTTGAGCTTTCGGGCGACCGGGCTGCTTTCCATACGCTTATTACTGGATCAACAATTCCGCCTGCAATGCACCCGCCGCTTTCATGGCTTCAAAAATTGACATCATGTCTCTCGGAGTGGCGCCCAGCTCGTTCAAGGAGGCGGCGATTTTCTCGACCGTCGGCATCTCCGGGAATGCTTTCATCTTGGCCGCTTGCTCGGTCACTTGCGTGTCCGTGCGGGGGGTGACAGCGGTCTGGCCCACCTGGGCAAAGGGGTTGGGTTGGGAGACGTCCAACGTTTCCGAAACTTTGACAATGATATTGCCGTGGGAGACGGCGCAACTTGAAATCTTCGTCCGCGCCGTCACGACCACAGTTCCAGTCCGCTCGTTGATGATGACGCGCGCCGGAGTGTCGGGAATCACGTCGATGGCCTGCACACGGGCGATGAAATCCACCGGGACAATCTGAAATTGGTCGGGGATTTTGACACGCACGGCTGCGCCGTTCATGGCATGGCTGGAACTGGGAAATACCTCGTTGATCGCCGCGGCCATCCGTGCCGCCGTCGTGAAATCGGGTTCCCGCAACACAAACTGAATGGCGTCGCCTTCGACCAGAGTCACCTTGATTTCCCGCTCCACCAAGGCGCCGTTGGAGATCTTGGCGGTGGTAGGATGGTTTTTCTGAACGGTCGCGCCGCCGGCCCCGCCCTGGCCCAGTGCAAAACCGCCCACGGCGAGCTGGCCTTGGGCGACGGCATAGACCTCGCCGTCGGCGCCCATGAGTTCCGTCTGTGCGAGGACACCGCCTTGGAGCGATTTGGCGTCGCCCATTGCCGCAACCGTCACGTCAATCGTATTCCCGGATTTGGCGTAGGCCGGGACATCGGCAGTCACCAGGACCGCGGCGATGTTCTTTGAAGTCAGAGCCTCGGGAGGCAAGGTGGTTCGAAATCTTCGCAATGAGTTCGCAAGAAAGGCTTTTGTGTAGGCGGGATCTTTGTCGCCGTCATTGGCCAGACCGTACACCAAGCCGTAGCCGACCAACTGATTTGGCCGAGCGCCGTGAACGAAAGTCAGGTCACGCACCCGCACCGTCACGGCCTGGGTCGAGATGGCGGATGCCGCAGCCAAAAGCAGGAGGCTTATGCAAAATCGCTTCATATTAGAACGGGGTGAGGACATCCCAGGCGCGGCTGAACCACCCCTTCTTCTGCGCATTGCTGATCGCGCCCGAATCCTCGAACCGGATCGAGACGTCCGCCAGATTGGAGCTGAACACCGTATTGTCGGAATTGATGTCGTATTTCCGGAGCGTGCCTCGAAGGATGACGGTCTGGGATTCTCCGGAAAAAGTGGTTTGGCGGAGGCCCTCGACCATCAAGTTCCCGTTGGGCAGCACATCGATCACGCGGACTCCGAACCGATGAGTGATGGTCTCGGAGTTGGCGATGGCGCCTTTGCCGTCGAATCCGCTCTTGGAAGTCATTCCCATCGCGGGAACTTTTCCATTGTGCGTCATGAACTTGCTGGCGGCCGGGCTGAACAGGAACGATTGCAGGCTCGCGTCCAGGGAAGAACTCTTGTCGGTCTTCGTGCTGGTGTCTTTTTTGGTGGTATTGCTTTCCTGAACGATCACCGTGATGAGGTCGCCCACTGACCGGGCCGTTTTGTCCGAGACGAGCGAGAACGCCGCGTCCTTGGTCCAGATCGAGTCTGCGGACACAGAACCTGTGGAACACAGCATTGCGCCCAAGCAAAGCAGGACGCTGGAATACATCTTGGATTGTTTTCTCATCGGCCGCCTCTCCTCAAAACTTCGATCGTGTTTGCATCGATCACTTTTCCTTGAACTTCTTTTTTCGTTCGGAGGTTGCGCGCCTTGACGAGCTGACCGGGGGCGCCGTCCGACATCACCATGACCATCGTGCTCACCGACATCACATCATCCCTGATCACGGCCTGGACGTGGTCGTTTCGGAACATGACCGGACGCGCCTGAACGTGCCGCGCCAGCACAATCGCGCCAGCATTGACACTCTCCGCCAGGCGGAGGTCGGAAAGTTCGAACGCGTCTTGCGAAAAAGTCGTGTCGCGGAAATTGATCACGTCCCGGCGCTCCTTCACCAGCCCCGCCTGATCCAGAGTCGTTCCCCGTTTCACTGTTGTCGGAGCAACCCAAACTTCCCGATAGAGGCGGGCTTTGACGTTGGCAAAATAAATCCCGAAGGATTTGTCACCTGACTTCACCTCGAATCGAAGACCGAACTGAGAGGAAAGACCGGAGACGGGGCGATCCAGAATCTGGACATCGATCGCTCCTGTCGAAGTCAGAATTGGTTTCCAGGGAGGGGCGAGCCTCATGATTTCCAGTTCCAACTCACCCAATTCCGGTTTGGGCTGAAGTCTGGCTGAAAGCAGAAAGAGCAGATCCTTCTCCGTGTACCTGTCAGCCTGACCCTGGGCTGAATTACCGAGCACACTGATGCCGTTGGTCATGACAGGAGGGACGATGCGGGCCAGGAATCGGGTGTCCGGTTGAGTCGGCGAAGCGGCGGCCGGTGACCCAGACTGCGCCTGGACGGACCAAGCCGTCAAGGACGCCAGGGCGAGTGCTCCGAGGTTCTGGACCCATTGAGTTGTCATGGACTTAGCGGCGTAGGTTGTTGCTCTGCTGCATCATCTCGTCAGCGGCTTGGATCGCTCGGGAGTTCACTTCGTACGCTCGCTGGGCCATGATGAGTTTGACCATTTCCTCGACGACTTTGACGTTCGACATTTCAAGGTAGCTCTGTTGCAGTTGGCCGAAGCCGTTTTCCCCGGGGTTTCCGGTTTCTGGAGGGCCAGAAGCGGGGGATTCCTTGAATAGATTGCGTCCCATCGCTTCTAAACCCGCCGGATTGGCGAACCGCGTCAGCGTAACACGGCCGGCAGGCGTGGTGCCGGTTGAGTCGGTAAGTGAGATTTCTCCGCTCGGAGCAATCGTGACGCCTGTGGTCGTGGCCGGGATGGGAGGGAATCCACCGATGACCTGCAAGCCGTCGCTGGTCACGATCGCGCCATTGGAGGAAAGCTTGAACGCCCCGTCCCTTGTATAGGCTTGTCCGCCGTCGGGCGTTTGGACTTGAAAGAACCCATCACCCGCGATGGCTACATCGAGTTTCTCGCCGGTCTGCGTGAGTTCGCCGGTCGTGAAGATGCGGGAAGTAGCGACCGCGCGTGATCCGTGGCCGACTTGCATGCCCGTCGGCAACTGGTTGCCTGCGCCTTGTTCCGCCCCGGCCGTCCTCGTCGTTTGGTAAAGCAGATCTTGAAACTCGATCTTGCTCTTCTTGTAACCGGTCGTGTTGACGTTCGCGAGGTTGTTCGCGATCACGTCCAGGTTCATCTGCTGCGACTCCATGCCGGTCGCGGAGGAAAAAAGTGCTCGGATCATAAAGCAGCGCTTGAATTATGTGGTCGATGAGAGTTCCTGGACCGCCCGGCCCATCCGTTCGTCGTGCATCTGAATAACGCGTTGATTGGCCTCATAATGGCGAAGCGCGAGCAGCAAGTTGCTCACCTCGGCCATCGGGAGCGTGTTGGAGGCTTCCAGTTGCGATTGGTGGACGGTCGTGTCCAGCGCGGCCACCGGAGGGGGCGTGCCGGGTTTCGGGAAGAAATAACCGTTGCCGATGGATGACAGTTGGGTGATATCTGCAAACTCAAACAGGCTGAGTTTCCCGCGAATCAGTCCGCCTTCACTCACTTCACCAGCCGGCGACACCGAGATGAACTCTTTGTTGCGGGGGTTGACAATAATTGGATTGCCCTCCTCAGAGATAATTTCATAACCGTCCTTGTTTCGTATCTCCCCTTGGAGATTCACGCGGAACGTGCCGTCTCTCGTGTAGTAAATTCTTCCGTCCGGAAGCCGGACCGCCAGGAATCCTTTGCCATCGAGCGCCAGGTCCGTGGAGGAACCGGTTCCTTCCAATGAACCTTGAATGAAGTTTGTGGCAAACGATGGCTTTGGCAGAACGGAAGGGTCGCGCTGGACCGCGGCGTTCTCAGAGCCCGCCCCCAAAACCCCTGCGACGACATTCGAGAAGGAAATCTCGCTCTTCTTGAATGCTGGAGTGGAGCCTGCCGCCAAGTTTTCCGCGATCATCTGCTGCCATTTGATATTGCCGTCCAAAGCAGCAGCGGCTCCGTACAAACTGCTATTCATTCGGGACCATCCGAGCAGACGGCATGCCACTGGCGTTTACCGCCCTATGGGCGGGCGCCAACGCCGATGACATTCTCGGTTGAACGGATCGAGAGCAGCGCTCGCCCCTGGTTGGCTGTCCGATCAGAAGTGCGATTCAGGTCCGCAATTGATTACACAAGCTGAGCCAACTCAGGTTCCAATGAAATCGCAGCAAGGTTTCTAAGCTCCTGGAGGCCAAACGATTCACCCATGGAAAAAGCTCTGGCTTTCCTGGGCTTTGTCTGTAGCTCGAATGCAGTCCGGCACCTGCCTTCGACGCCTCCGCGGCCTTCTTCTTTCTGAATGGCGACCGGGTCGCTTGAGGAGATTTCGCTGTTGGCGCACTTCTTCTGCGCCCATAAGCTTGGAGGATTATTTGGATCAGGATTGAAATCGAATTCAGCCCGGCAAGATTGTGCCCTTTGGCGGTTCAGGAAGTGAAAAAAATACCACCCGGAATCGAGCAAGCCTCCATGCTGCGAATACGTTGCAGAGGGAATGGCCCGCCGACAGAAACCCACGGCGACCGAGGTCACGAATACGCCTGCCAGAAGAACGACTTGCCAGTGCCGTAAGCCTTTTGGACATGGCGGAGGCTTTGGATTGTTTTATTCGAGTTTTTGAGCTCGCGATCCGCTTCGGCAATCCGCTCGGAAAGAATTGCTTCGTTCTTTTTCTCCAGGAGCAACAACTCGGTTGCTAATTGCTTGAGACGTTTCCGTTCCTGGACCTTTCTCTCCTCTGGTATAAGAGCGCTTTGCGAGAACTCTTCCTCGAGTTTCTCGATGGATTGCTGAAGAAGAGACTTCTTTGATTGGAGTTGCTCCAAGGCGTTCCAATCGTTCGATTGGATGAGTTCGTTTTCCGTGAGCGTGAGCTTCTTCCATTGCGCCAGGAGCGTGTGCAACTCACGACACGACTCATCTGCTTCCCGAAACGAATCCATTGAAAATCAGCCCGTCGCGGACCATTCGCCCACTCGTTCAGGCTGGGGAGCAGTCACGGATTGAGTGAGGTTCTGTTTATCAATCATTTCCCTCCAGGCCTCCCGCAGCACGTGGAGATGACGGCTGACCTCCTCCAGCGGCTCGCGTTCTTTCTTCAGATTGCCTTGCTGGAGGCGGCGGTCAAAATAGTCGTAAAGCGCGGACATTTTCTCCGAGAATTCCGGACCTTTATCCGGGTCGAGACAAGCCTTGAGTTCCCGGATGATTGCCTGCGCCTTCTGCGTGTTCTGATGGATCGACAGGTTGAAATCCAGCGGGTCCGTATGTTTGAACCCTTCCAGCGCGATGTGCAGGAACTTGATCGCCCCGTCGAAGAGCATCAGGACCAATTGCGCGGGCGAGGCCGTAAACACGGCATTCGCCTGGTAGGTCTGGTACTTGTTTGGCCGGTACATCTAGGAGATCAACCAACCGACGTTATCAGAAACTTGCTGGGTTATACCGACTTGTTCGGATGGGAAGTAACGTCAAGAGCCAACATCGCGGCGAGCTTGTCGATCGTTTCCAAAGGCGGGTATAATTCAGAATTAGCCGCCTCCTGAAGACGTGATCGCAGGCCTTCAAACTCTTTTTCTACTGCGTTCTCAAGCAGCGACAGGTCTGGAAGCTGGGAAAACTCAGCCGAATCGGCGGCTACAGAGGGCCGCACGACGTTGCCGCTTTTCTGGCTTGCGGCCGCGCTGAGGGGTCTGCCAATTCCTCCTGTAGAACCGCTGACGCCATTCAAATTGATCTCACTCATGGCTGCCTCCCAAAGCGTAGGTTTCACTCGCATGCTGGTTTAAGTTGCATTTGCCCCCCACACGGGCCTTCAGGGCACGTTCTTGTGCGGCGTAGCTTGAGGTCAAAGGTTTCATGACAATCCGACACTATCTTCTATCATCTAAAATCGGCGGTTCAAACCAAAACTTTAGCGAAACTTCATCCCGATCATCACTTGGACGTGACAAGTGTTTCGATGGCCGCACTTGCCGCGTATTTCGCGAAGTGCCGTGGCGAGTTGATCCACTCGAGCCCCGTCACTCGAGAAGGGAAGGCCGCTCCATGTTTGGTCCCCGCGAGTCTTGTGAATTCAGCCTGAGTCCTTTCGTTCTCGACGGCGTAACGCCGGGCGCTGTTCCAAACCCGTGGCTCTCCGGCATCGAACACCTCGTCTAATTTCCAGATGATGCGGCCATCTTCCGCATTCACGAGCATCAGATGCCAGCCAATCGCCAACGGCGGGTACGGCCGAAAATTCGACAATCGGCTGAAAAGGATCGCGTCACAAGCGGTCGCCTCGCGAATCCTCACCAGGAAATCGGCCGGCAATTGGTTATCGGAACTCCAGGCAGGTTTCCCCGTCAATTGCTCCAGCTTTTCTGAGGGAACCAGCGCCACCTCGAAGAGACGCGCTTTGATCAGTTCGCCGTAAAGAATGGTTTGCAGCGACTCGCGCCCAGACCGGGCCGCCAAGTCATCTTCCGCCGAGGTCAGCGGCAGCATGGCAATCCGCCCTAGTCCTTCGGGCAGCTTGCGGTCGGTGAGGTAATAATTGCCCGGATGGTGGAAAGGGCCGGTCAATCCGTGGTCCAGCGGTGTTTGAGTCGCGCAACCAGCGAAAAAGGCAAGGCAGCCAACAAACGTCAGATTCGTCCAGGCGCGTGAAATTGCACACGAAACCCTTCTCGGCGGTTCCTCCAGGCCGTGCAGTTTATCGCCGCGTTTCATGCAGCGTGAGGTTTGGAGTTTGATGGTAGGTTTCATACGTGAGGCTGAGGAATTGGATTCAAGCTTATCGGAACCGTTGCGCGAGGAATTGCATTTGTTGGTTGATCTGAGATTGCGCTTTTTCCATCGCCAGGAAGCTGTTGATCAGACGCTGTCGATAGGACTGAACCTGTCTTTCCATTTCGACGACTTGCTTATCCATCTGGGTCGATTGCTTGGCATAAGTGTCCCGGTGGACCACCAACGAACCCTCCACACCGCTGACGGTTTCAAGATAACTCTTGACCCTTGTGCCAATGCCGTCGGTGGTGTCCGAAAACATCGTCTTGATGTCGCTTTTGCTTTCATTCAGAGCCTTGTCCAAGGCGGCTGAGTCCGAAAGGGAAATCTTGTTGCTGTTGCCGTCGCTCTTAAACCCAATTGACTCCAAGCGCTTGATCGTGCCTGAGAGACTGCTGACATCGGAAACCATCCGGTTGCGGAGCTTGCTTGCGACTTCTGCGACCGTGGGATCGGCTGCCAGGATTCCGGCCGTGACCTTGCCCTCGGAATCAGTTGAACTGGCCGTTTGAGTGTCGATGATCGACTGGACCTTGTTGTACTGATCCACAAGGTCAGTCAGGCCCTTCTTAATGGCGCTGTTGTCTTTCCCCACGGAGATGATCACGGAAGAGTCGGTGCCGCTGGCTTCGGATTTTTTTAAGGCGTTCACCGACAGCCCCGCGATTCCGTGGCCAATCTCGCTCACGGTGTTGCTGAGGCTCTCGAGTTCAGCGCCGCCATTGACTGTGAATTTCGCGTTGAGTCCTGCGGTTGTCGAGCCGGTTGATAGCCGGGTTGCCTCCAGAAAGTTGCCCGTCTCGTCCTCCAGCGCAATTCCGATGTCGCCGGTGGTTTTGTTGGTCAGAGTGAACTGGTCATTGGCCGAATCGTAGCCAGCCGTGACGCCGGCCGCGGAGTCGGAGATTTTTTGAAGAATCTGGCCGATGGTGTCCGTTGCCGAATAGCTGATGGACAGACCGTTAACCTTGAAGCTGCCAGAAGTCTGAGTGAGCGCCGTGGAAAAATTGACCGAACTAACGGCGCTGGACAGATTTACGCCTCCGATTCCTGTGCTGCTAACAATGGTGCTGGACCCACCTTGCGCGTTGCTCAGCCGTGCCGCTTGCAGGAAGTTGCTCGTGTCACTTGATGCGCCCAATGTGATGTTGCTCCCGCTGGTCAGTGTGATCTTATCTGTGGAAGCATCGTAAGTTGCTGTGACTCCGGCTCCTGAATTGTTGATTTTATAGATGATCGTGTCCGGGTCAGTCGAACCATCGGTTCCAAGCTTGGTGTTGGCATCGACAGTGATTTGCTTTCCGTTAATCGTGAAGACTCCTGTGGTCACGGAAACTGCGAATCCGGCGCTGCCCGCGCTGCTGATAGCCGCACTGGTATCGACTGCGCCTCCGGCGTTGGCCCCCCCCTTGCGGATCGCGGCAGTGGCTAGTTGATTGAAGACGAACGTGTAGGTGCCGATTGGCGTCGAAGCCGTGGCGGTGGCGGTGGCATATTTGTCGTTCGTCGAGGTGGCTGTGCCAGCCCCGGTAAAAAAATCAGCCTTGGTGAGTGTTTCCGCTTTGGTCTTGAGGTTCTCCAATTCGCCAACGAGAGTCGAAATGGCGTCCTTCCTCTGATTGAGAGTGGTTTGCTCGTTCCGCAGCCTGCGCTGTGGCGCACGCTCGAGATTGGTCAGTTGATCGACAACGGTCTTCCAGTCGAATCCCGATGCCAGACCGGATAGTGAAAGATCTGCCATGCTTTATGGTGACGTCACGACTTTTACAGCAAATTGGTGAGGCGCAGCAAATTGTAAGCCAGCGCAGAAGACCCACTTGGAGTTCAGGGTTTTGAGATTATCCCACCAGTACGTGTGGGTGCCGGGATGGCGAGTCGTGGTCCCGATGACAAAGCTCCGGGCAAAAGTTTCCTACACATACACCTTACCAGCCTAACTTCGATGAAATAGTTCAGGCCGGGCCGTGTTACGCCTGGAGCTGCAACTCAAGAGGGAGTTCTGGGTCGCCAATGGAGAAAATGCGCTGGGCCGCGTCATTCAACGCCAGTCGCGCGGCTTGAAAATGCTCCGCCAAGGTAGCCAGCACTGGTCCCAGAGCATAGCGCTCCGCCAGCCGATGATCGCTCGCGGCCCGGAAATGGGTTTGGCCAAGGGCTTCGTAGTATTTCATGCCCGGTCCGCCGCGCGACTCTGCGCGATGGCGGATGTGTTCGGGAAATACTCCGGACCAGAAGAGAGAGTGATTGCCGATGTGGGTCCGGATGTAAAAGCTCGTCCGCTCGTCCGCCGATTCCAAGGCTGCGATCATTTCAAAAAGGTAATGGATCGGCTCCGCGCGTCCCGGCAGAATACAGCGCGTCCGTTCAATACGCGAGAATTCGCAGAGGACTTCCGCGACGTAATCCGCCACGGATCGGCCGTCGATTCCCGTCCGGCGCAAAACGCGCCGAACGATCACGTAGAAGTAAAGATGGTCCGAGACCCGCAAACAGCCGGGATATTCCGTCACGGCCCGAAACAGGGATTCGTCGTCCAGAATGGTGTCACGGCTGTTTTCATCGGTGAGCAGGCTGGTCAGATATTGGGCATCGGTCGGTTTTTTCCCCAGAACCGAGGCGATGAAATCGATGTCCCCGGGGGTGAACTGAATTCTGCAGTTTGCTTGAATTACTTTCATAATTCGTGGCTTTGACGCCGTGCGCGCACGACCTGGAGCGCTCAACGACCTGCTCGGTTAGCCAGCTCGTTCTCTCAAAGTCAAATCAAAGCAGTTTGAGTTCCAGTTTTTGGAGTGCGACTGGACAATTCTCGCTGCCTCACCGACTCTAAAACCGTGCAAGTGACCGGAAGCGAAACGGAGCCCGCATCTATTTCTGCCCGATCCGAACGCCAGGCGATGGATTGGAGCCTGGTGCTGGCGAGCCAGGATATCCCCACCCGCATCGAGCGCGCCTCGGACCGCGAATGGTGGCTGGTCGTGGCGCCGGGCGACCATCGGCGCGCGCTCGATTCGATTCGCCAGTACCGGCTGGAAAACCGCGGCTGGCGCTGGCGCAAGGAGGTCCTGGGCTACGATCTCACCCTGCATTGGGGCGGCATGCTGTGGTGCGTGGCTCTCGCGGTGATCTTTGACTTAAGCACTTCCAGATTCCCCGCGCTTCATTCGGCGTGGGTCCTGAAGAGCGCCGCCTTCTCGACCGGGGAATGGTGGAGGATTTTTACGGCCCAGTTTCTGCACGCGGATCTCGTTCATCTTCTTTCCAACGTCACCACGGGCTGTTTGCTGTTCGGGCTCGCGCTGGGCCGGTACGGACCGGGGTGCGGCTTGCTGGCGGCGTGGCTCGCGGGCGCGACGGGAAATATGTTGGGACTCGGGATTCATTTGAAACCGTACGATGGATTGGGCGCGTCTGGCATGGTGATGGGCGCGTTGGGTTTGATTTCAGTGCCTGGATTCGTTTTCGGAAAAACGAATCCGCTCAAACTTCGCCTCTGGCTGAAAGGCTTGTTGGGCGGCCTGCTGCTGTTCGTCTTGCTGGGATTGAATCCATCGAGCGACGTGGCGGCGCACGTCGGTGGGTTCGTGGCCGGCGTGGGGCTCGGAGCGTTGCTGAACTTTTTGCCGGACGTTTTACGTCGCACCCGGACCTTCCAGCGAGGGTGTTGGCTTTTGCTGGCGGCACTTGTGATCACGGTGATCGGAGCGTCTTTCTCCTCCCGGTAGTGCTTCGCGTCGTGCATTTCGAATCGCTTTCCGAACCGAATTCCACGGAACTATTGCGCCGGTATGTCGATTAGGCTAGAAGTCTCCATGCTCTCGTCCGTGGGAATTGCTCGAAAGCAATGCGTGCCGGTTCACTCGGCCCGACGCGATTGCGACGCGCGTCCCCCCTTTCGCACGCTCGCCTTCCTCGTAGCGCAGACTTGCAGTCTGCCGTATCGCCGATTTGCAATCGGCAGCGCGTCGGCAAGTTCCAGAGCCTTGGGATTGGCTGCCCGCCTGCAGGATGCAATCCTGCGCTACGGCAGATTGCAAATCTGCGCTACCCTCAACCAATGGTGCCGTGCAGGCCGCTCGTGGTCACGCCTTGCGCTCACTCTTCTCCCGGGCCTCCTGGCGCAGGCCGACGAATTGTCGGACGCCCAAAAACTTTTTCTCAAGGGCGATTACGCGGAGTGCATTCGGTCGGCTTCGGAGGCGATGAAGGAGCGGTTCACGCGTGAGGAATGGCCGATTCTGTTCACCCGCGCGCAGCTCCAATTGGGGCGTTACCGAGAGGCCCTTGGCATTGTTACGAATGCGCTGACGCGCCACTCCCGCAGCATCCCGGTGCGTCTCCTGGCGCGCGAGGTTTTCCTGCAAAACGGACGGACCGAGGACGCGAGGGACATGCTCCAGGAGATCAATGAGCTCGCGGGAGCGCGGCGCTTGAATTATCCGGACGCGGCCAGCTTTGTCGCCTTGGGCAAGGCCGCATTGTTGCTGGGCGCGGACGCCCGGCTGGTGTTGGAAAATTTTTTCAATCAGGCCAAGAAAGCCGACCCCGAATATCGCGACACGTACCTGGCGATCGGCCAGCTCGCCTTGGAGAAATATGACTACGATCTGGCGTCCAAAACGTTTCACGAAGGACTGAAGAAATTCCGTTCCGACCCGGACCTGTTCTACGGCCTGGCCAAGGCGTTCTCAACCGGCGAGCGCACCAATCTGGTCGAGAACTTGGACAAAGCGCTTCAACACAATCCGCGACACACGCCGAGTTTGCTGCTCGTGGCGGACCATCAGATCGACGCGGAAGACTACGCGGAAGCGGAGAAGACGCTGGAAAAAGTCCTCGCCGTGAACCCGGTGCATCCGGAGGCGTGGGCTTATCGGGCGGTTCTGGCGCATCTGCGGAGTGATCCGGAGGGAGAAACAAAAGCCCGCGAGACCGCTCTGAAGTACTGGAAGACCAACCCGCGCGTCCCCTATCTGATCGGCCAGAAGCTTTCGCAGAAGTATCGGTTCACCGAAGGCTCCGCTTACCAGCGCCAGGCCGCGACGTGGGATGCGGAGTATGTGCCGTCCAAGATTCAGCTTGCTCAGGATTTGCTCCGGCTTGGAAAAGATGAAGAAGGCTGGAGATTGGCCGAGGAGGTTCACAAGAAAGACGCTTACGATGTCGTCGCTTACAACCTCGTGACGCTGCGGGAGACCTTGGCCAATTTCCGTTTCCTCACCAACCAGGACTTCGCCATCCGCATGGCGCCGCACGAAGCAGAGACCTATGGCAACCAAGTCGTGGAGCTCCTCGGCCAAGCCAAAGCCGCACTGAGCCAGAAATACGAATTCGAGACTCCCAAACCGACCATGGTGGAGATCTTCCCGGAACAAAAGGACTTCGCCGTTCGGACCTTCATGATGCCCGGAGGGGAAGGCTACCTGGGAGTTTGTTTCGGCAATGTGATCACGGCCAACAGCCCCGCGTCGCAGACCGCCAGTCCGTCCAACTGGAAGGCCATGCTCTGGCACGAGTTTTGTCACGTCGTCACGCTGGGGTTGACCAAGAACAAGATGCCGCGCTGGCTGAGCGAAGGCATTTCGGTTTATGAGGAAACGCGGGCGCATGCCACCTGGGGCCAGACGATGATCCCGCGCTACCGCGAGATGATCATGAAAGGAGAATTGACTCCGGTGCGTGATCTGAGCGCGGCCTTCCTCACCCCCAAGACTTCGTTCCATCTGCAATTTGCTTATTACCAATCCTCGCTCGTGGTCGAATTCCTGGTCGAACGCTTTGGCTTCGACGCACTCAAGGGCATTCTCAAAGACCTGGGCGAGGGCAAGGAGATCAACGCGGCGATCGAAGCGCGCACAGCGGCCATGCCGAAGATCGAAACGGAATTTGAAGCCTTTGCCCGCCGCAAGGCCGAGGAATTAGGCCCCGATCTGGAATGGAAGCGGCCCGAAGGTCAGCCAGGCCGGGCACGCGGCGAGGCGGCGCTCGATCTCATTCCCCACAACGGAGACGACCAATGGATGGAGAAGCATCCCCGGAACTATTGGGTCCTCCAACTCAAGGCCAAAAGGCTTATCCAACAAAAGAAATGGGAAGACGCCAAAGCGCCGCTAAAAACCTTGATTGAAAACTATCCCGACCAGGTTGGGCAGGACAGCGCGTATCTGTTGCTCGCTTCCGCCCATCGCGGTCTCAACGAGACCGACCTGGAACGGCAGGCTCTCTCCAGAGTCGCCGCTTTGGATGCCGATGCGATCGATGCTTTTCTGCGGTTGATGGAGCTGGCCAGCGCGACCGGCGATTGGTCTGAGGTGGCGGCCAACGCGGAGCGCTTTCTGGCCGTGAATCCCTTGGTGCCCGGGCCTTACCGCTATCTCGGACGAGCGCACGAGGAATTGGGCCGTCCTCAGAAAGCCATCGAAGCTTATCAAATCCTGTTGAAGCTGGATCCCCCAGATCCTGCGGACGTGCATTTTCGCCTGGCGAAAATGCTGCACACCGCTGGGGATCACTCCGCGAAACGCCACCTCTTGAAGGCGCTGGAGGAAGCGCCCAGGTTTCTGGAAGCGCACAAATTTTTGTTGGCGATCACGCAGGAAAAACCTGCCGCATCCCCTCCGCCGGCTGACGCTCCTCCCGCCAAGGCGAACCCATGAGCAGAATCCGGTCTCTTCGCTTTCTCCTGCCCGTCGCCTGCCTGTTGATCGGGACCCTTGTTTTCGCTCAACGAGGCCGACGGCGAGCGGCGCCTGTGGACCGGGGCGACTTGCCGCATTGGGAGATCGAATCGCACTTCGCCAAGGACGTTTTCACTTTCGTCCGCGTCAAGTACCCTTCCGATCGCAGCGGCTGGGGCTGGGAGAAATGGACGGTCGATTATCCGGACAGCGACTTGAATTTTTCTTACCGCTTGCAGCAACTGACCTCGCTTAAAGTCCACCCGGAAGGAAAGATTCTCGAACTGACGGACAAAGAGTTGTTCGATTACCCCTGGATCTACATCGTCGAACCCGGCGACATGGATTTGACGGATGAAGAAGTCTCGGCTCTCCGACGCTACTTGCTGAATGGAGGCTTTCTCATGGTGGATGATTTCTGGGGAGAACGGGAGTGGGATAATTTCTATCGCAATATCAAGCGAGTCTTCCCAGACCGGGAGCCGACGGATTTGCCGATGGACCACCCGATCTTCAGTTGCGTCTTCCCACTCAAGATGACGAGGAACCAGCTTCAGGTTCCGGCCATCAATCGGGGCTATTACAGCCAGTTCGACGGCGTCACCTGGGAACGTTCCGATGCGCGGGAAGTGCATTTCCGAGGGATCTTCGACGACAAAGGCCGGATGATGGCCATGATTTGCCATAACACCGACAACGGCGACGGCTGGGAGCGGGAAGGCGAAAACGAATATTACTTCCGGGAGTTCTCGGAAAAGAAGGCCTACCCGCTCGGCATTAACATCGTCTTCTATGCCATGACGCACTGAGCAGAGTAGAGCAGGCTTCCAGCCTGCCCCAAAATCCGTTAAAAACGTTACAAGGTTAAATCGTTAAAATCGGTGAAAACGCGTTCGTAAGACAGCAGGAGAAAAAAGATCGTGGAAAAAGTCATTGATTCATACCAGACGGAAAGAGAGGCGGTCGAACAGATCATCGCCAGCCGAACCAAAATCGACCGCGAGCTTTCCAAGGTCATCGTGGGCCAGAAGGATGTCGTGGAACAATTGCTCATCGCCCTGGTCTCCGGCGGCCATTGTTTGATCACGGGTGCCCCGGGGCTGGCCAAGACCCTTTTGATCAAATCGATCTCGCAGGTCTTCCACCTGAAATTCCAGCGCATTCAATTCACGCCCGATCTCATGCCGGCGGACATCACCGGCACGGAGATTCTCCAAGATACGGGCGACGGCAGACGAATGACCTTCGTGAACGGCCCGGTCTTCGCCAACATGATTCTGGCCGACGAAATCAATCGCACTCCACCCAAAACTCAAGCCGCGTTGCTCGAAGCGATGCAAGAACATCAAGTGACCGCCGCGGGCGTCCGCCATCCGCTGCCGGAGCCGTTTTTTGTTCTCGCGACGCAAAACCCGATCGAGATGGAAGGCACGTATCCGCTGCCCGAAGCCCAGCTCGACCGGTTCATGTTCAACGTGGTGATCGATTACTTGCCGGAGGACCAGGAGGTCGAGGTCGTCGCGCAGACCACGGCGCGGCAGCCCGAACCGATCGCCGCGCTGTTCACGGCTGCGGATGTGCTTCGTTTCCAGGAAACGGTTCGGAAAGTTCCCATCGCGGAAGAGGTGGTTCGTTACGCCGTGCGCCTCGCTTCCGCCTCACGCCCCCGGCAGAATGGAACTCCGGACTATATCAATGAATGGGTCAGTTGGGGAGCGGGGTTGCGCGCGGCTCAGTATCTGGTGTTGGGAGGCAAAGCCCGCGCGCTCCTTCATGGTCGATCCCACGTCCGGTACGATGAGATTCAGGCGCTGGCGCACGCGACCTTGCGGCACCGCATCCTGATCAATTACCGCGCCGAGGCCGAAGGCATCACGGTCAAGAGCGTGATCGACCGCTTGCTGGAATCCGTCAAGCCGTCCGGCGTACTCGTAAAAGCAGCTTGAAGCCACCGGGCGCAATCGGAACACTGCCATCGGTCGGCGGAGTTGCCGCTCCGCCTTAGCTTCTCCAAGAAATCAGCCGAGCAAGGATCCTCCCCCAATCGGCATTGTCGGCTTCGCCGCCGCAAGCCCGTGAAGGGGCGTTGTGCTTGACTTTCGAGCTTCTTAACGAAAGGCTCTTTTTCAAAGTCAAAGCGTTCCCTTTATGGCGAGTGTCTCAGTCGCGATAGATCCCAGCGTTGCCAAGATTTTGGTCGTGGATGACGAACCAATGATTTTGTCCGTCTTGAAGGAACAACTTCAGCCGGAAGGTTTCAATGCCACGTTCGTGGACGATGCCAGCAAAGCGCTGGACGCGCTGAAACGCGAAAGCTTCTCGATCATTCTGGCGGACCACGAAATGCCCGGGACGACTGGCCTGGATTTGTTGGCCAAAGTCAGAGAGTCTTATCCCCACGTGATCCGACTGATGCTCAGCGGCAAACTCGGAGTCAAAGAACTGCTCGACGCGGTCCAGTCTGGCGTAATTCACCGTTACCTCACAAAACCCTGGCTTCGCGAAGAACTTTTAGTCGTGCTCCGAAACTCGGTCGCCCGCAAAGTGTCAGAATCTGAGATCACTGTCAGCGCGGGGGAAGGAAGCGCTGTGGACTCAGTCGGCGAGGAAGCCACTGGCGCAAGCCAGATAATTTATTCGGCTGAACAGGCCGAGGCTTTAGTCGATGC
>JACPRI010000362.1 GCA_016190065.1 Verrucomicrobiota bacterium | reverse complement strand
GTATGGCCGCTTGCGATGAGGCGTCCAAAATGCCCAACGTGGTCACGAAGACCGTGCGGTCGGTGTTCACAGAAAACGAAATGGCCCCGCCAGGACCATTACTGTAGAAAAATACCTGCCGGCCCGCAGGGTTGCCGGAAAACTTCACCCATGCCTGCAAAGTGAATGATGGGTTGTTCGGATCCAACTGCATTTTTGTCGCGGGGTCCTCCACACTGAGATATTGCCCGGCTTCAAAATTAATCGCTCGGTCTCCAGATGAGCCCGACGGCGAGCCTGTTATCGAAGTGGGAGGATCGACGGCTGGTGCTCCAGTCAGATTGTTAACGCTTTCCCTTACGCTGGCCGTACTGGGCTCGTTAAAATCAAAATTGAGGACCGGTGTGGTCGCCGCTTGAGCGGTCAGGCCGAACAAAAGCGACACCGACGCGAGCGTCGCCACGCATAACCTGTTAAGTGATCTGCTTAGCTTTTGCATTGCGGTTTTGGTTTTTCTCTGGATGTCAGACCAACGCGACGGGCGCACTTCATTGGCACACACGTGCCGCGAAGAAACCGTCCGGAAGTCCTGGGACGATTACTTATGCTCTGATCAAACAACCAAATGCAATGCAAATCATACACTAATCATTTGCGGCTTTGGCGGCGGCGGCTCCAATCTCCGCTTGCCCCCGCCTTGACGGCTCCCTATTTTCCGATAAGAACTCAAGCGGTGAGCAAAGCCAAAATCAGAAAAGCAGGCTCCCCAGGCTCGCGACCAATCCGCAAGGACAAGCCGAAAACCTCCAGGTCCTGGATGGCCCCCTTGGTGACCGTGGGCGTACTAGTTGGTGGAGCGGTATTCGTTTGGTCGTGGTGGAGTAGGACTGAACCTTCCGCGCCGCCGACGGCCGCAGCGGTGCAAAGCCCGGCGCCCCCGGCCGCTGAGCGGACCTCCATCGAACCCGCCACCGGTCAACGTGTGGATGCGGCAACGCCGCAAATGGAGGCCGCAACCTTGAAGCGGGAAGCTGTATTTGCGGCGGAGCAAGTGGCCAAGGCGTATCCGGATGACGCCCTGGCGTACGCGCTTCTGGGATCAGCTCACTACAACACCGGCCAATCAGACGAAGCGACCAAGCACTTGAGGAAGTGCCTCGAATTGAGCCCGGACCAGGCGGACGCCTATGAGATCCTGGCGCGAGTGGCTTACGAAAAAGGCGAACTCGAGGAAACCGCACGCCTGTGCCGGGAATCGCTTCAGCGCGGCCCGGCGTCCCCGGACGCCTTGAATCGGCTGGGCCGGGCGCAGATGGATTTGGGCCAGACTGAGGAGGCGATCCGCACCCTTCAACAAGCGGTCCGTCTGCCCAAGCCGACGAGCGAGAGCTGCTACCTCTTGGGACAAGCCCATCTGCAGTCCGGCGACTATGAGCAGGCCAAGGAAGACTTTCGGCGAGCGATCGCGTTGCTGCCCGACCACACCCAGGCGCACTTTGGACTCTACACAGCCTGTCTGAGGTTGGGGCAAATGGAGGAGGCCGGGCGGTATCGCGAGCAATTCCTGAAGCTGGAGGGGATCGACCGCCGGACGCTATCCGACCGAAGCGCCCGCGAGGACACGCTGACCGGTTTGCCGATGGTGCGGGAAACGGTGGCTCGAACCATTTTCGGCGCGGCCCAGATTCACCGTGTTCATGGGCAGGCCGCAAAGGCGGCCGACCTTTTTCGCCGGTCAGCCGTCCTCGACGCGGAGAATCCCATGTACCGGGCCGCCCTGGAGGCGTTTTACGTGCAGCGCAAGGACCTGGCAGAGGGTGTGAAGGTGTTCGACCAACTTGCGGCGGAACAGCCGAGGAACAGCTTGAATCACTTCTTCTTGGGGCGGCTTCAAGGCCAGCTCGAACAGATTGAGGCGGCGGAACGGTCCTATCGGAAAGTCCAGGAGCTGGCACCCGAATGGCCTGAAGGCTATCGCGCCCTGGCCGAACTCTACCTGCGCGCCAATCGCAAGACGGCCGAGGCGCGGGTTCTGGCCCGCAAGGCCCTTGAGCTGGAACCCAGCGGCCCCCACTATTTCCTGCTCGCGGTGGCGTGCTTGAAGAACCAAGACCGCCCAGGCGCCTTGGAGGCCGTGAAACAGGCTCTGGCCCTGAACCCCGGTGAAACAAAGTACCAGGAATTCCTCACACAACTCAAAGCGGTGCCCTAGATGAGTAGCCATCAGTATCTGCCGAAATCGTCGCGGAGCACGACAAAAGGTTTGGTTGCGGCGTCGCTGCGCTGGATCGGAACCGATCCATTTCGCAAAGATTCTTGCCACGCAAACAATCTGAGAACACTCAACGCTCAACATTCAACTTTCAATAAGGCGATCGGTTGAAGGCTGACCGTTGGAACTTGGAAGCTGAACGTTCGGGTGCGGCTGACCGCGCGGTGATGAGTGTGACGTGCCACGCTGTGAACCCTCGCCACGCCTTGACCGGATGGATGCTCCCGGCATTGCTCTTCGCTTGCCCTCTCACCGCCGCCGAATCTAAGAACCCTATTCAACTGCGGGACGTCACCCGGCAGACTGGCATCACCTTCATTCATTCCGACGGCAGCTCCGGGCAACGCTACATCGTTGAAACGGTCGCCTCGGGGCTGGCGACTTTCGATTACAACGGGGATGGCAAAATCGATATCTATTTCCTTAATGGACGACCCCTGCCAGGGTCGCCAACGACCAATCCTCCACCGCGGAATGCCCTCTACCGAAACGACGGCGGCTGGAAGTTCACCGATGTGACCGAGCAGGCCGGCGTCGGAGATGCCGGCTACGGGTTGGGGGTTTGCACTGGCGATTACGACAACGACGGGGACCCGGATATCTACGTGAATAATTTTGGCCCGAACGTGCTTTATCGGAACAATGGCAACGGCACTTTTACCGACGTCACCCGGGCGGCCGGCGTGGAGGTCGGCAACCACGTCGGCGCCGGCGCCTGCTTCCTGGACATGGACCGTGACGGGGACCTCGATTTGTTTGTGGCGAACTACGTCGCATTCATTTTTGAGAAACACGCGATCTCTCACATGAACGGCTTTCCGGCCTACGTTGGCCCCCTGCATTACCCGCCCACGGCCAATGTGCTCTTTCGCAACAACGGCAATGGGACTTTCACCGACGTGAGTGTCGCATCCGGCATTGCATCGCTTCGAGGGGCCGGGATGGGCGTGATCGCAGCCGACCTGGACAATGACGGCGACACGGACATCGTGGTGGGAAACGATCTGCGCCCAAATTTTGTCCTGCAGAATGACGGCACCGGCAAATTCAAAGAGGTCGGGGCGCTTCTCGGCTTAGCCTACGATTCTTTTGGAAATGTCCAGGGCTCGATGGGGGTGGAATGCGCCGACTGGAATCACGACGGCTGGCTCGATTTTTGCATCACCCCTTATCAACGCCAACTGTCCACGCTCTACGAGAGTCGCAAAGGCGTTTATTTTGACGATGTCGCCCGGCAAACCGGCGCGGCCACCGCCACCTATCCACACGTAAAATGGGGCGTTGGCATGGTCGATTTGGACAACGACAGCCACCGAGATCTCTTCATCGCGTGCGGTCACTTGATCGACAACGTGGAACAATTCGACAACACCACCAGTTACCACGCTCGGAACATCGTTCTGCGAAACACCGGACAGGGGAGGTTCGTAAATGTGTCGGATCAATGCGGCGATGGACTCCTCCCCAAGCTGAGCAGCCGCGGGGCGGCATTCGATGACCTGGACAACGATGGCGATCTTGACGTGGTCATCCTTAATTCCCGGCGCGAGCCCACCCTCCTGAGAAATGACTCAAGCCCGGCCAATCACTGGATTCACATCCAGCTCCGGGGCACCAAGTCCAACCGCGACGGCATTGGGGCGCGGGTGACTGTAACTGCAGGTGGCCTTACTCAGATCGACGAGGTCCATAGCGGGCGCAGTTACCAGAGTGACTTTGGGAAACGGCTTCATTTTGGCCTGGGCGGGCGCGGCGCGACTGAGGAGATCCGGGTGAAATGGATTGGCGGCGGAACCGACATCGTCCGAAATGTGGGCGTGGACCGGCTGATCACTATCATCGAAGGTCGCGGTGCCGAGTCACCGCCAGCGCCAGCCACTTTGCCAAAGCGATGAACCTTGGCTGTAACAATTCGGTCGAGATGGGGAGCGCGCGCGCCCTCGCGTGCCGTGGTTGGCGCCTTCGCCGACCACACTGGCGCGTCCGAACGGGCTTTCGATTAGTGACTGAAGTACGCCCTTCTTCCGACTGGCGAGGCGCCGGTCGGAACACGCGAGGGCGCGTGTGCTCCCCAAATCCCAACTCATATTTACGGCTTAGCGTCACCGAGTTTTGTCGCAGCCTGCTGAGTCTGGTGTCATGCACGCTCCTGCTTCAAGCCGCGGAAGCCCCGTCGCCAATTCAGCTCAAGGACGTGACGCGACAGACCGGCATCAACTTCGTTCATACCGATGGCGGCTCTGGGAGGCGTTACATTGTGGAGAGCGTCTGCTCCGGGCTGGCCACTTTCGATTATGACGGAGACGGCAAGATCGACATCCTTTTCCTGAACGGAGCGCCGCTGCCCGGAACGCTTACTACCACGCCGCCGCCGCGCAATGCCCTCTACAGAAACGAAGGCGGCTGGAAGTTTACGGACGTGACCCAGGCCGCCGGGTTGGTCGATACCAGCTACCACTTAGGAGTGTGCGTCGGAGACTATGACAACGACGGTGACCAGGACATCTACCTGAACAATTTCGGCCCAAACATCCTTTATCGGAACAATGGAAACGGCGCCTTCACGGACGTAACTCGGGAGGCCGGCGTGGCGGTGGGAAACCATGTCGGTGCTGGCGCCTGCTTCCTAGATATCGACGGGGATGATGATCTGGACCTCTTCGTTGCCAGTTATATCGACTTCACGCTCACGAAGCACAAGACCCGCCATGTCAATGGCCATCCCGCCTACGTCGGCCCCATGGTTTACGGACCCGTTCCCTCGACCCTCTTCCGCAACAACGGAGACGGAACGTTCACCGACATCAGCCGCGAATCGGGCATTGCGGCTCACGCGGGGACGGGGATGGGGGTTGTTTGCGCCGACTACGACGACGACGGCGATACCGACATCATCGTGGGCAACGATGCCATGGCCAATTTTGTGTGGAACAATGACGGCAAGGGTCATTTCAAGGAGGTCGGCTTGTTGTCCGGTCTGGCTTACGATCTCCATGGAGTCGGGCAAGGGACCATGGGCGTGGAATGCGGAGATTACGACAATGACGGGCGGCTTGATTTCCACATGACTTCCTACCAAAAGCAGTGGGCGATCCTTTACCGCAACGCAGGACGAGGACTCTTTGACGACGTGACCCACATTACCGGAGCTGGCACCGGCACTTACAACCAGGTCGAATGGGGCAACGGGCTGGTCGATCTCGACAATGATGGCGACCGTGACTTGTTCATCGCGTGTGGACACCTTCAGGACAACGTCGATCTTTGGGATGACACCACCAGTTATGAGGCCCGCTGTATTCTGCTGGCAAATACGGGCCGCGGGAAGTTCACCGACATCTCCACGCGCTCCGGGGACGGCTTGGCCGTCAAACGCAGCAGCCGTGGCGCCGCTTTCGATGACCTGGACAACGACGGTGACATTGACGTCGTCGTCCTCAATTCGCGGCGAGGCCCCACGCTCCTCCGAAATGACAGCGCCGGGCGGAACCACTGGATTCAAATCCGGCTTCGCGGAACCCGGAGCAACCGGGACGGCATCGGCGCGAGGATCAAGGTGGTGGCCGGCGACCTGACCCTGGTTGACGAGGTGCATAGCGGCCGCGGATACCAAAGTCATTACGGGATGTATCCGCATTTCGGCCTGGGCCAACGGACCCGGATTGACCGCATCGAGGTTCGCTGGATCGGCGGTGGAGTCGATCTCATTGAGGGCGTGGAACCGGACCGTCTGCTCCAGATAACCGAAGGCAAGCCCCGCCCATAATCCGGGAGTGAGATGCTAACTGAAGAGATACAGGCGCCGTCCACTGCACTCGAGGGCGCGTGCGCTACCGGTCTAAACTGAATTGTTCCAGTTTTGCCGACTCTTCTCGGAAGCGATGTGATTTTTCTTGGCGAAGCGGGCTCATCGGACAATAACGGAGTTCATCCGTAAGAATCAGCCGGGAAGGAGACCAACGAATGAATCGAAGAATTTTTTTGACAACCGTGAGCAGTCTGGCGGCCCTTAGCGCTGCCCCGGCGCTGGCCGCCGAGAACGAGGCGAAGCGCCGCACCACCTCCAACATGTCACCCCGAAAAGTGATCGTCGGCACCGCCGTGCAATCTTTTTGGGGAAAGCATCCCGGCTTGGAAAACCGACTCAATCAATTGGCCGAAATCGTGGACCAAATGGCTGAGGAGGCGAGAAGCAAATATGGCCGCGGTCTCGATCTCGCGGTGTTGCCGGAGACGGCCATCACGGGCGAGGCAGAGGGCGAGGCGTTGGCGCGTTCGGTGCCTTTCGCGGGGCCGGTGCAGGACGTCTTCACCCGGAAGGCGCGGGAGCACAATTGCTATATCGTTGTCCCCACTTACTTGCTGGATTCGAAAGACAAGAAATCATGCTCGAATGCCGCCGTCCTGGTCGGGCGCAAAGGTGAGATAATGGGAACTTACCGAAAAGTCCACCTGGTCGTTTCCTTCGAACGCGGCAACATGGAAGGCGGCGCGACTCCCGGCAGCGCGCAGCCGGTCTTTGACTGCGACTTCGGCAAACTCGGAATCCAGATTTGTTACGACATGGAATTCGATGAGGGCTGGACGGAACTGGCGCGCCGCGGGGCCGAGATCATCGCCTGGCCCACGCAATCGCCGCAGACCTCGCAGCCCGCGTTTCGGGCAAAGGACAATCGTTGCTACATCGTTTCCAGCACCTGGCGACATAATGCTTCGATCTTCGAGCCCACAGGCAAGATCGCCGCGCAAATCAAGCCGCCGCAGAGCATCGTGGTCCACGAGATGGATCTCAGCTATGCGCTGTTGCCGTGGAGTTCGAAGCTGCGGAATGGCGAAGCGCTGCGAAAAGCTTACGGCGACAAAGTGGGTTTCAACTATTACGAAGACGAAGATCGCGGCATCTTCTGGTCGAACGACGCAAAAACCCCTATTGGCGAAATGATCCGTTCGATCGGCCTGGTTGAACTCGAAGAGCAACTCACACGAGTGCAAGACTTCTATCGGAAGACCCGTGCGCGGAAATACTGAACTTAGAAAAGCCCTGAACGCAGAGAACCCGGCGCGGTAAAGCCTGGCAAGGCCGCAACCCAATGGTGCGTAGGACGCCTCGGCACAAGATTACGAATCGCGCATGAATCCCTCGTTCCTCGCTTGCGATTCAAGTTCCTCCAGCCGTAACCTCCGCCCCATCGTGAAAAAGCCCGCTCTTATCAGCATTCTACTCCTGACGGCGACCGTTGCTTTTGCCCAAACAAAACCCCGCGCCCGCGATCTGGGTATTCCTTTTGATGGCACGCCCGCACCGTTGAACGCGATCACGGATGTGAAAGGCGTTGAGGTGGGTCATACCACGCTGATCTCCGGGCAAGGCGCCTTGAAAGTGGGTGAAGGCCCGGTCCGCACCGGTGTCACCGCGATCTTGCCGCGCGGCAAGGAATCCAACGATCTCGTCTTCGCGGCTTGGTTCGCCTTGAACGGCAACGGCGAGATGACCGGCACCACGTGGGTCGATGAATCCGGGTTTCTCGAAGGCCCGGTGATGATCAGCAACACCCACAGCGTCGGCCTGGTGCGGGATTCCACGATTGCATGGCGGCTAAAGCGAGGCGGCATGCCGCAGTCCTGGGCGCTGCCGGTCGTGGCGGAGACGTATGATGGCCGGCTGAACGACATCAACGGCTTTCACGTCAAACCGGAGCATGTGTTCGCCGCGCTCAACAGCGCGAGGTCCGGACCGGTGGCGGAAGGCAATGTGGGCGGCGGCACCGGCATGGTTTGCCACGGCTTCAAAGGCGGGATCGGGACATCTTCGAGAAAATTGGATGCGAATTCCGGCGGGTATGTTGTCGGCGTCCTGGCGCAA
The DNA here is from genome assembly GCA_016190065.1 of Verrucomicrobiota bacterium. GTDB lineage: Bacteria > Verrucomicrobiota > Verrucomicrobiia > Limisphaerales > SIBE01 > VHCZ01. The sequence goes on along the minus strand of JACPRI010000362.1, from coordinate 2,888 downwards.
TGCAATCACGGCACGCGGCAACAGCTCTCTATTGCCGGCGTGCCGGTTGGGTTGGAGATGACCGACGAGGCGTTGAAACGCGATGAGGCCGGCTCGATCATTGTGGTCGTCGCCACGGATGCGCCCCTCTTGCCGCATCAATTGAAACGGCTGGCCCGTCGTGTGTCGATGGGGCTGGCGCGAAACGGGAGCACTTCCGGCAACGGTTCCGGCGACATTTTTATCGCCTTTTCTACCGCGAACCCGGAGGCCGCGAAACCCGATGGTGTGGCTCGCTTGGAAATGTTGCCGAACGACCGGATGAATCCGCTGTTCACCGCCACAGTGCAAGCGACCGAGGAAGCCATCATCAACGCCCTGATTGCGGCGGAAACCATGACGGGCATCGACAACCACACGGTCATCGCCCTTCCCCACCAACTCCTGCGGCAGATTTTGAAGAAGCATAACCGTCTGGTGGCGCCGGCGAAGTAAAGCAGCGGATCGCTTGGATGTCTCCCCGTGCACGCGCTGGAGGTGCGCAACGCCATCTTGCAGCGCCGTTTCATCAGCACCGCTCAATCCCGTCCGGCGGGCGTGGTCTCGTCGCGCGCGAGCGTGATGCCGCGTTAAATCCACCGACACTTCGGGACGCACTGCGCTTCTCGGAAGCGATGTGATTTTTCTTGGCGAAGCGGCCTCATCGGACAATAACGGAGTTCATCCGTAAGAATCAGCCGGGAAGGAGTCCAACGAATGAATCGAAGAATTTTTTGACAACCGTGGGCAACGCGGCGGCTCTTACCGCTGCCCCGCCGCTGGCCGCCGAGAGCGAGGTGAAGCGCCGCACCACCTCCAAAATGTACCCCGAAAAGTGATCGTCGGCACGGCCATGCAATCTTTTTGGGGAAAGTATCCCGGCCTGCAAAACCGACTCGATCAATTGGCCACAATCGCGGACCCAATGGCCGAGGAGGCGAAAAGATATCACGCACGTTGACGAGAAGTTTTGAAGCACGGATAATGCAAATGAACACGGATTCGGAAATTCAACGCGTTCTTCGTATCCGTGTGATCCGTGGAACCCGTGATTGCTTTGGTTGCAGCCCGGCGGCGCTGTGTTCCTTGCCTCAACTCCTCTTTTGGGGATCAATGCAGAATCGTGAGCGAAAAGGCTGAGAGCTTTGGTCACTGGACCGTCGGAGAACTTCCTCCGCCCCCGCGCTTCGAACTTCGCCAATGGCGGGCGATGATTGGGCCAGGCCTCCTGATGGCCGGAGCGAACATCGGCGGTGGCGAGTGGCTTCTGGGGCCCGAGGTCACCGCCCGCTACGGCGGGTCGATTCTCTGGATCGCGACGCTCGCGATTGCCGCCCAAGTTTTTTTCAATCTCGAAGTCATGCGGTACGCGCTCTACTGCGGCGAGCCGATGTTTGTGGGTTACTTTCGCCTGCCTCCAGGGCCCATCCTCTGGACGGGCGTCTATCTCGCGTTCGACTTTATCGGCGTCTGGCCGTATCTGGCCTCGAACGCGGCGGTGCCGTTTGCGGCAATCATTCTGGGGCGTCTGCCAACCGAGGCGGACGCCACGCTCGTCCGGAGCCTCAGCTATGTCGTGTTCCTCGGTGCTTACCTCCCGGTTCTGTTCGGTCGAAAGATTTACAACGCCATTCAGCTTTGCATGATTGTCAAGGCGGTTCTGGTTCTGGGCTATCTGCTCGTGATCAATTTGATTTGGAACCGCGGCGCGTGGGGCGAGGCGTTCTCCGGACTGTTCAAGTTCGGGATGCTTCCGCCAGCCATGGACTGGGCCACGGTGGCGGCTTTCGCTGGAATCGCCGGCGCGGGCGGTTTGTCCAACATGCAGTTTTCAAATTATGTCCGGGAAAAAGGCTGGGGCATGGGCGGACAAGTGGGCGCAATTCCGAGCGCGTTTGGCGGCAAGACGATCAAGCTCTCGCACGTGGGCAAAGTGTTTCCCGTCACTCCTGAAAACCTCGACCGCTGGCGCGGGTGGTACCGTCACATCGTCCGCGAACAGCTCATTATCTGGGTGCCCGCGGTCACTCTGGGGGCCATGCTTCCGGCGATGCTTTCCCTCGGCTTTCTGCCGAGAGGGACAACCGTGAAGGGGTGGGAAGGCGCCGCCATGACGGCGAAGGGTCTGGCTGAACACGTCGGACCGGCGTTCTGGTATTTGACGCTAACGTGCGGATTGCTGGTTCTTGCTCCCACGCAAATCACCCAGATGGACGGCATGGTGCGCCGGTGGGTGGATGTCCTTTGGACCGGAAGCCGCAGGCTGCTCCACCTGGACGGCCACAAAGTGAAATACGTGTACTACAGCGTGCTCGCGCTTTATGGCGTGTGGGGCATGATCGCGCTGGCCATCCTCAATCCGGCGCAGATCGTAAAGACCGTGGCCAACTTCTGGAACCTGGCCCTGGGTTTTAGCGCCGTGCTGACTGTTGTCGCCAACCGCCGCCTTTTGCCGAAGGAGCTGCGGCCCCGCTGGTTCATGGAACTCGGCGCCCTTTACTGCGCCGTCTTCTATCTGGGCATCTTCTGCGTCGTGGCCTACAAGGAATTCATCGCGGACAAAGCCACTCCTTAGCAAGCAGTACGAATGAAATCGGGTCCTTGTTGGCGGTTTGCGCCCGCGCCCACTCCCGGCTTTCCGGCGACAGGTGGTGGCCATAAGCGCCTGTCCATTCGAGCGTGGATTCGCGTCCATTCGCGTGCATTAGCGGTTGAGTTCTCATCGGGGCAGGTCGCCTCCCGGACATAAAAAAGCCGTTCCGCATCGCACGGAACGGCATTTTCAGTCTAGGTACTTTTTGAGTATTGCCTAGGCTTCAAAGGATTTCCCGCACCCGCACGAATGGCGGGCATTGGGGTTGGAGATTTTG
>JACPRI010000377.1 GCA_016190065.1 Verrucomicrobiota bacterium | reverse complement strand
TTCACGTGGTTGGACTTGATTCATGCGTGAATCGTCAAGGACACACGTCGGCTTGCTATCACGTCTTTCCAAGGTGAGACGACGAGCTTCCGATCTTGGTTACGGGGCGCAGCGTGGAAAGCTGCAACCGAGGCCGTTAAATCGGTGATGGCAATTTCGACGACCGCACGGCACAGTCTTTGTTGCAAACTTCGTCGCAATCCTTGTCGAACCACCGGGCCTTTCTGAAAAAGCGACAAGGTTTGCGACAAAGGCGACACAGCCGCCTTGTTTGGCGCATCAAAGAGCGGTTTTTTGAGATCCACCGGAGTCGCGCTTCTCCAAAAGGCTCGCCTTCGATTTCAACGAGCCGCATCCGCATTCGGAGCCGCATCCCGCTTTCTTTCTTATGAAGACGCGATAAGCCATGAGGACTGCGGTCAAAACCACGACCGCGAGCGCCGCCCAAGATTGCCAATCAGATGTCATAGTTCACAGGCCCAACATCTTCCCACCTTGATAAACAAGCAAGCACGCGAGGTACGCCGTCCCGGTCATGTACGCGATTTGAAAGAGCGGCCAGCGCCAACTGTTCGTCTCGCGCCGGACCACCACCACCGTGCTGATGCATTGCATGGCCAGGACGTAAAAGACCATGAGCGTGACGCACACGAGCGGCGTGAACACGGGTGAGCCGTCCGGCCATTTTTCCTGCAGCATGGCTTCCCGCAGCGGCACGGACGTATCATCCGTTGCTTCCACGTTGTAAACCACCGACATGGTGCTCACGAACACTTCGCGCGCGGCAAAGGATCCAATCAACCCGATGCCAATCTTCCAATCGAATCCGAGCGGCTTGATGAGCGGCTCGATCGCGTGCCCGGCCTTCCCGGCGAAACTTTGCGCGAGTTGGGACGATGCGTCCGCGCCATCGATTTTCGGATAAGCCGCCAGAAACCAGAGGAGAATGGACAGGCCCAGAATCACCGTGCCAGCGCGTTTCACGAACAGCTTGGAACGATGGATCATTTGCATGGCGACCGCGCGGAGCGACGGACGCCGGTACGGCGGCAGTTCCATGATCAAAACCGGAGTCTCGCTGTGCATGATCGTTTTCTTGAACAGCCAGGCAAAGAAGAACGCGATCGCCGTCCCAACCACATAAAGCGCCATCATGATGCCGGCTTTTTGCAGCGCGGGAACGGTTTTGGCCGGCAGCAGCGTCGCGATCATCAAGGTATAGACCGGCAGCCGCGCCGAGCAGCTCATGAGCGGCGCGACCAGAATCGTCACCAACCGGTCTTTCGGATTCTCGATCGTGCGCGTGGCCATGATGCCGGGGATGGCGCACGCGTAGGAACTGAGGAGCGGAATGAACGATTTGCCGTGCAGCCCGACCCGGCTCATGATGCGGTCCATGATAAAAGCCGCCCGCGCCATGTATCCCGTGTCTTCGAGCAAGCCGATGAAAAAGAACAAAATCAGAATTTGCGGCAAAAAGACCAAAACTCCCCCGACGCCGGCAATCACACCATCGGTGATCAAATCCCGCAGGTCGCCCGCCGGCATGGCTTTCTTCACCGCGTTCGCGAGCGCTCCGAATCCGCCATCGACCCAATCCATCGGGTAAGTCGCCAGCGTAAAGATAGCGAAAAACATGAGCGACATCAGACCGAGAAAAATCGTCCAACCCCAAATCGGATGCGTCAGGACCGCGTCCAGTTTGTCCGAGGGATCCTCCTCTCCTACCGGGCCGGTTCGGACGACGCGCTCGCAGACCTCCTGCGCATATTGATAGCGGGATGCGACGATCGCTTCGTGGCAGTCGAGGCCTTGCTCTTCGAGTTCGCGCCGGAGACCCTGCGCCAGTTGGCGGACAGGAGGAGAAAGTTCGGAATCGTTGCCTGATTTTTCCCCGACGAGAATGATCAAGGCTTCCGCGAACAACCGTGATGGTTCCTCGCCTCGTTCCTCAGCCAGCCGCGCGCTCAGCTCGTTCACCGCCTTCTCCATCTCCGGCTGCAACCGCCAACGGCGCACGGGATGCGGCAGGCGCTCCTTGCTCATCGCCTGGCGAAGCTCGGTCACGCCGATTTTCTTATGGGCCTGGCACGCAACAACCGGGATTCCCAGTTCTTGGGACAACGCCGCAGCGTCGATCGAGATGCCCTTGCTTTGGGCCAAGTCGATCATGTTCAAGGCCAGCATTGTGGGAACACCCAAATCCAGGATTTGAGTGACCAGGAACAGATTTCTCTCGAGGTTGCTGGCATCGACCACGCAGACGATTCGGTCCGGACGCGTCATGTCGCCCAGCCGGCCGAGCAGCACATCCCGGGTGATGGCCTCGTCAGGCGAGCGCGGGGACAAGCTGTAAGCTCCGGGCAGATCGATAATCTGCATGGGCTGCCCGTGCAGGGAAAAGAATTCGCCGACTTTCTTTTCGACCGTTACGCCGGGGTAATTCCCGACCTTCTGGCGCATGCCCGTGAGCGCGTTGAACAAAGTGGATTTTCCGCAATTCGGATTGCCGACCAGGACGAAGGTCAGCGTCTTTTCCTGCGTGGGAGCCGTGGCCCATGTGCTCATGCGTGGAGTGAAGCCGATGTCGTTAAAGCGTCACAGCGTTACAGCGTTCCGAGTGGTGAAATGAGTTGAATCGTTAAATCGGTTAAATGGTGGGACAAGAATCTCGATGCGCTTGCGAGAAATTCGGACGATTGCACGGACGGGAACGGCTCACGATGGGGCGGCGACGATGACCTCCACATGCTCTGCTTCGTGTTTGCGGAGGGAAAGGTTGTAACCGCGGATTTTGATTTCCAGCGGATCACCCAGGGGCGCCCAACGGATGAGCTTCACCTTCGTGCCGGGCAACAGCCCCATTTCACGGAGGCGCTTGACCTCTTTGCAGTCCGGATGAAAACCTCGAATCTCCGCTTCCGTGCCGACCGACAACTCAGACAGAAGATGCACGGCACTCATGAAAGCTGGATGAAGCCCGGTCAGGCCTTGGCCGCCGAAACCGGTTCAACAATGATTTGTTTTCCTAGGCTCCGGCTCAATGCGACCCGCGCGCCGCAGACCTGGCAGATCAAGGCGCCGTTGTCAGCCACTTTGTGGATTTCGGCGAATTCACAGAAGCCCATTTCGCGCAAACGCTGACAGACGGCGGGGTGGCTCTTCAGGTCGCGGACCCGCAGTTTGCTGCCCACTCTGGCTTCGCAGAGATCAACCAACGGATGCTTCGGTTTCAACGCGTTTGACTTCACTGCCCGTAATGAACACTAGTTGAGATTGAGTTTCAACAGCAAAGATTCTTCTTCCACCAAAGGCCCAGGGCGGAATTCGGCGAGATGTTGGACGCTCTGACGGATACGCCATGGGGCACGCCCGCTCCATCCCGCTCCATGATACACAGCTTGGAAGAGGCGGTAGGTCAAGACCCCAGGCGATATCGGAGCTTATCGGCCTGAAACTTGCCCTAAAAGGATGGCTGAATGAGGCGTGGCGTCTGCCGCTCCTGCGGCCAAACTCGTCGGACGTTTTATGAACTACGCAACAATGCGGCCGGAACAGGAAATCAAATCGCATGACGCGCCGCACCAACCGTCAGGAAAGCGCGTGCCTGTGGCGGAGAATTCCATCGCCGCGAATGCAGGAAGCACTGGCGCCGACAAGGTCAAGTTCAAAGTCAGGCTCGATCAGTTGGGTCACATGATGATCGAGTGTTGGCGAGGGGACGAACGCGTCGAGACAGGATTGCGCGGCCTTCCCTCCCTCGTGAACAGCGGCCTGATGCGGAAGCCGAAGAGAATTCATGTGGATCCGCTACAGAGGGCCATCGAGATCGACCACTTTCGAATCGAGTGCGACGAACTGGGCGTGCAGCAGTTGGAAGGGGTTTTGAATTCCCGCTATGCCCCCGTCGTGCGCCCGGAGGACATCAACCTCATTGAGATTAAGGAAAACGCGGCTTCTTCGACGGGATTCGACATCAAGTTCGTCGAGAACTGTGCCGGCGCACGGGTGGAAATCAAAGGGCATCTTTGCCAGGAAAACCTCGACCTCCTGCAGGACGCCTCGCGGTGTGATCTGCTCCAGCCTGGAATTGTGATGCGGCTGTCCCCGCCGAACTTGCTGATCCGCCGCCGAAACTCCTCGGGGATGGAAGAACGGATTCCGGGATTGCCGGACATTCAGTATCGGCGAGTCACGCCCGTGCAACTCCAGCGGATTCTTAACCATCCGCAGGTCCACCGGAAAGGGAATTCGTCCGGCATCACAAAAACTTCAACCGAACATGATCGACCAGCAAAAATACGCGAGATGCTTCTGACGAAGAATCCGCAAAACTGTCTGCACCTCTGGCTGGAGTGTTTCACGGAGAGAGAAGGCGAGGTCGAAGGGATGGCCTTCACACACCATAATGTGGCGGAATTGCAGCACCGAGGCGCTTTTCGGGATGATCTGGACGTCACTCTGTCTTTCGATCACAGCAAATTCAGTATCCTGAACAAGCGGACCAACCGGGAACAGACCATCGCTGTCGATCTTGAAAGCTCAGAAGCAGATTTGGCGAAGGCGAGCCGGATTCTTACGGCTGCGTTGAAATCCCCAAGTCGAAATGCGGGGCGTGACGGCCGCTCAGATCGCGCCGCGGCCGTAAACCCGGCAAAGCTCCTGCCAGAAGTTCCCGCTCCCGCGACGGCCGCGGCGCCACTTCCGGCGACTGCTGACAGGGCTTCAACCCTGGAATCTCAGATGCCGCCACAGCCGCAATGCCACGTTGACCCGAGGATTTCTCGAGTTTTTCAGGAAGCCGATCCTCAACGAATCAATGTCGAAATCTTCCAGGGCTTGGCGCAGCGGCTTGGACTGCCGATCCAGGATGTCCGACTGAGCCTGGAGCGCGTGTTCGAGAACCGACGCTTTGAGGCGCTGAGCTATCACCACGCAGAGATCAGCAGCGTCATGGAATTGCGCTCCGCAGAATTCTACGGGTTTTACCTCTCCCATATTAACGAAAACAAAATCCTGCTCGTCTATGGGTGCAAAGGCAGACACATTGAGTTCGGCTCTGAAAACTGCACATTGCAGGCCTCGATCGCGGCTGAGCCATGCGTGTTCAAAGACGGGGGGGCTCTCCTGGGTTTGGCGCAGAATCGCAACAATGCCTTCGTCTTCATCGTTAGCACGGCATTCAAGTATTGGGTGAAGGCGCGGGAAAAACTTTATGAGGACGCCCAGGCGAGCTTTGCAACCGTCGAAGATATTGCCCGGGAACCGGAGAAATACTCCCTTATTTGGCCCGTACTGAGCGCAGGGCAATTCGATCTGGTCCGTGCGAATCCAGGTTGATCTGCTACCTTGCAGGAATCGCGAATGACGCCAAAAGGATCTGGCTTCTTGAATATTTCCCGTTTCGCCCTCGGCAACCACGTCGATCTGGTTCTCCAGCTTCAGCGCGGGGACCAAGCACAACGGAATCCCGTGTGTGAAAGGCCGGTGTCAGGCGAGCTTTTCATTCGTGCGCTGGGCCGATAGCCGGTGCAGTAGAGATCGCTGCAAAGAAAGGAGCCGCCTCGCATTACTTTTTTGGGGAGGCCAGGCTCGTTCGGATCGAAGCTGTCGGCGGGGCCTTGGGGGTTTTGGGCGGCGCTGTTGGCGTAGTAATCCGGCCGGTACCAATCCAGACACCACTCCCAAACGTTGCCGGCGATATCGTGAAGGCCAAAGCGATTGGGTGGAAAGGCCGCCACCTGCGCGGTTCCGCGAAAGCCGTCGGCGATCGTATTCTCATTGGGAAATCGGCCTTGCCAGATGTTCGCCGGCCATTTTCCGTTCGGCACTTGATCTTTGCCCCAGACGTAAGGCTGACGATCCAGTCCTCCGCGGGCGGCGTATTCCCATTCGGCCTCGGTCGGCAAACGTTTCCCAGCCCATTTGGCATAGGCCATCGCATCATCCCAGCAAACATGAACCACCGGATGTTTTTCTCGGCCCGCGATGTTTGAACCGGGGCCTTCCGGGCGACGCCAGTTCGCGCCAGGCAGGTATTTCCACCAGGCGTAATGATCTTGCAACGCCACTTCTCCGGGCGGAGGAGAAAACGTCACGGACCCGGGCACCAGATTTTCGACAGGAGCGCCCGGAAAATCTTTCGGGTCCGGTTTGCGTTCCGCGAGCGTGACGTAACTCGTGGCGTTGACGAATTCCTCGAACTGCTCGTTCGTGACCTCGGTCTTGTCCATCCAAAAACCTTCCACCGTCACCTGATGAACGGGTTTCTCGTCGGGCAGGCCATCTTCAGAACCCATCCAAAACGTCCCGCCGGGGACCCAGACCATATTGTTCGTGTTCGGTTGTCTCGAAAGCATCGGCACGTCGTGGCCAAGGGCGGTCGGTTTGTTGGCCGGCCTGGGGCCTTCGTGCAATCGGGTCACTTGATAGCCGAGCGCAACGCCGATCAACACAATACCCAGCGCAAGGATGAATTGCCGGGTGGCATTCGCAGAATCCGGTTTCCGGTGCTCTTGGCTCATGCCGCGATGATGGCACAACCTGGGTTGATTGTCACCGTGGGGTAAATTTCAATTTGAATTTAGCCATTCGAATGATGGATTCATCTCGCGGAAGGAGCGCGGGCAGCCTGCCCGCGCGCTTCTCAAGAAGTCCGGCCCACCGCGCGGACAAGCTGTCTGCGCTCCCTCTTGAATCCGCGTGGTGGCGTTTCTTTCGGATTTCAGATTTGAACGGCCTCTGGCGCGAGGCTAGAGTGCCTTACCGTTTGCCAGTATGTGCTTCCAATTCCAGCTCTGGGTTCTCTCCAGCTTGATCCTTCGGGCATCCCTGACCCCATTCGCTGCGGAGAATCAAAAGGCGCCTTCGCCCATCCCTGTCGAACCCAAGGCTGACACCAGCACCTCGAAGCTTTCCCACTGGGCTTTCCGCCCGCTCGAAAAGCCTGCGGTCCGGGCCGTGAAAGCGAAATCGTGGATTCGCAATCCCATCGACACTTTCATTCTGGCCTGGTTGGAACGGGAGAGCCTTTCGCCTTCGCCCGAAGCGGACCGCATCACCCTGATCCGGCGCTTGAGCTTCGATCTCCTGGGGCTTCCTCCGGCGCCGGGGGAGGCCGATCGATTTGTTCAGGATCCGGGGGCTCAGGCGTACGAGTTGTTGATCGAACGCCTGCTCGCTTCGCCGCAATACGGGGAGCGTTGGGCTCGCCATTGGCTCGACGGGGTGCGCTTCGCGGAGACTCACGGGTTCGAGATGAATCAGCCGCGTCCGAACGCCTGGCCGTATCGTGATTACGTGATTCGCGCCTTCAACGAGGACAAACCCTACGACCGATTCATCTTCGAACAACTGGCGGGCGATGCATCCGGCGCGGATGAAGCCACGGGTTTCCTGGTGGGCGGTCCCTGGGACCAGGTCAAAAGCCCGGACATCAACCTCACCCAGCAGCAGCGCATGGACGAACTGCACGATATCGTCAATACGGCGAGCGCCACCTTCCTCGGCCTCACCGTCGGCTGCGCCCGATGCCACGACCACAAATTCGATCCCATCTCGCAGACCGATTACTACGCGATGCAAGCGGTCTTTGCGGGCGTGCAACATGGCGAACGCACGCTGCGGACGCCGGACTCTGATGAGCGCACGATGAAGGCGGATCTATTGCGCCGGATCGTCGAGAATCTCGACGATCAATTGGCTCACTTTGCGCCGCTGGCCAATCCTGCTCTGAGCCAAACCAACGTGGCCAGGACTCCGAATCCGCGCGAAAACACCGAGGCCTTCACACCAGTGGAAGCGCGGTTCGTGCGATTTACCATCCATGAGACTTTGAACCACGCTGAGCCGTGCCTGGATGAATTGGAAATCTTTGGTGCAGGCCACAATTCGCGCAACGTCGCATTGGGAGCGAAAGCATCGGCATCGGGAACACTTCCCAACTTCGAGATTCACAAACTGGAACACCTCAACGATGGCAAGGTCGGCAACGACCACAGTTGGATCTCGAATGAAGCGGGGCGCGGCTGGGTCCAAATTGAGCTTCCGGAAAAGCAGCTCATCAACCGGATCGTCTGGAGTCGGGATCGCCGGGACATCTACAAGGACCGAGTGCCGGCGGTTTACACGATCGAAGTGGCCGCCACGCCGAACCTTTGGCAGGCGGTCGCAGGACGCCCGCCCTTGCGCCCGCCGGTGCACGCCAAACAAAACGTGGACCGATTTCCTCCCGTCAAAGCCAGGGCGATTCGTTTTGCGATTCTCGAATCGTCCAGCGACGAGCCGTGCCTGGACGAACTGGAAGTTTACACCGCAGGAGATTCTCCCCGGAGCGTGGCGCGGCAAAGTTCCGGCGCCAAAGTGTTCGTCTCGGGAAATCTCCAAACATCCGATGCGCACCCGGCCGAGCACCTCATCGACGGCCAATTCGGCGCCGAACACAGTTGGATTTCCAACGAACGCGGCAGGGGCTGGGTGCAAGTGGAGTTTCCCGACGCAGTCGTGATCAACAAGGTAGTCTGGAGCCGCGACCGTGAAGGCAAATTGAAGGATCGCGTTCCAACGCGGTACCAGATTGAAGTGGCAACGGATACTGTTCAGGCGGGCGAGCAAAGTCTTTCGCCCGATCCGGAAAGAAATCCCAAATCTCAAATCTCAAATTTCAAATTTGAGATAAGCAACCAGGATCAGCGCCGCTTGGCCGCTCAAACCGAAACTCGCGAACAGAATTCAATAGAATCCGACCGGCGCACCTGGAAGCTCGTGTCCAGCTCGAACGACCGGGAACCTTTCCAACCCAACGCCAAACCCAAAGTGGCCTACTCGCCCGCCGGCCTGATGCAATCCGAAACGGCGCATCTCTCGGAGTTGCTGGCTGCTAAAAAACGCCACGAGGACGAGGTCAAAGCGCTCATGGCTTTCCCCGCGGTGTACGCCGGCAAATTCGAGCCGCCGGGGCCCACGCATCGCCTGAACCGGGGCGAGCCGATGCAAAAGCAGGAAATCGTCGCACCCGGCGCCTTGCGGAGCATCGGTCCGCAGCTCGGCCTGGGGAGTGATCTTCCGGAGCAGCATCGACGCGTGTCCCTAGCGCGTTGGATGATCGATCCGAAAAATCCGTTGACCGCGCGGGTGATGGTCAATCGCATCTGGCAACATCATTTCGGGAAGGGCCTCGTCGATACCCCAAGTGATTTCGGGCTAAACGGCTCGCGTCCCTCGCATCCGGAGCTGCTCGATTGGCTGGCCGGCGAGTTCGTGGCCAGCGGATGGAGCGTCAAGGCGATTCACCGGCTGATTCTCTCCTCGAGCACGTATCGGCAATCCAGCCGTTCGAATCCGCACTCCATGGCCGTGGACGCCAGCGACCGCTTGCTCTGGCGTTATCCGCCGCGGCGGCTGGAAGCCGAGGCACTCCGCGATTCGATTCTCTGCGTCAGCGGGAATCTGGATTTGAAGATGGGAGGCCCAGGGTTCGATTTGTTCGATCCGAACAACAATTACGTCCGCGTCTATAATCCGAAGAAGCAATTCGGCCCTCCGGAATGGCGGCGCATGGTCTATCAATTCAAGCCCCGCATGCGGCTCGACGACGTGTTCGGCGCGTTCGATTGTCCCGACGCCGGGCAAATCACGCCGAAGCGGACCAGCTCAACGACCCCGCTGCAGGCGCTCAATCTGCTGAACAGCCCGTTCGTGGTGCAGCAGGCTGGATTCTTCGCCGCCCGATTGCAACACGACGCCGCGTCGGACGCGCCGGCTCAAGTGCGCCGCGCCTTTCGCCTCGCCTTCAGTCGCGGTCCGACTGCGTCCGAGGAGGAAGCCGGCGTGAGGCTGATCCGCGAAGAGGGTTTGATACCGTTCTGCCGCGCGCTGTTTAATGCGAATGAATTCATCTATGTGTTCTGAGATTTACGCCTTGCGTTTTACGTTTCACGCGAGATGAACGCCGTATCCCACGCCGGCCGCTGGCTCCTGAACCGCCGCGATTTCCTGCGCTACGGCGGCACAGGTCTGAGCGGCATTGCGCTGACGGCGCTCCTTTCGGAGAGCGGACTGCTCAGCGCGGAAAACGATCGCCTGCCGATTCGCCCGAAGGTTTTCCCCGAGAATCCGCTCGCGGCCCGGCTGCCGCATTTCGCGCCGCGAGCCAAGCGTGTGCTCGTCATCTTCTGCTCCGGCGCGTGCAGTCATCTCGACACGTGGGATTACAAGCCGGAGCTGATCAAACACCACGGCCAGCCACTCCCCGGCAGCGAAAAACTCATCACCTTCCAGGGCGAGAACGGCGGCCTCACGAAAAGTCCGTTCGATTTCAAACCGCGCGGCCAGAGCGGCAAATTCATCTCCGAACTTCTGCCGAACCTCGCGGATCTCGCCGATGACCTTTGCTTCGTCCATTCCATGACCGCCCGGAGCAACACGCACGGCCCGGCCGAGAACCAGATGAGCACCGGCTTCACGCTCGACGGCTTTCCCAGCATGGGCGCGTGGGTTTCGTACGCGATGGGGACGGAAAACCAGGACTTGCCCGCCTTCGTCGCCATTCCCGATCCGCGCGGCGTGCCGCAAGCCGGCCCAAATAACTGGGGTTCCGGTTTCTTGCCCGCGGTTTTTCAAGGCACCGCCTTCAATGCGGACAAACCGATCCCGCACCTGGTTCGTCCCAAGGAACTCACTTCTTTGGCGGACCGCTCCAGCCGCGATTTTTTGAAGCTGCTCAACGACGCGCACCTTCAACAGCATCCGGGCGACACCGAACTGAGCGCGCGCATCGCCAGCTATGAACTGGCCGCGAAGATGCAACTGCGCGCCGTCGAAGTGGGCGATTTTTCCGGCGAAAGTGCCTCGACCCGGCGTCTCTACGGCCTCGACGATGCGAACAAATTGAAAGCCGGTTTCGCGCGGAATTGTTTGCTCGCGCGGCGTCTGCTCGAACGCGGCGTGCGCTTCGTGCAGCTTTTCAATGGCGCTTACGCAATGGGGGAAGGCGTCGGCAACTGGGACGGCCACAAAACCCTGAAGAGCCAATACGACATTCACGGCCCGATTCTCGACCAACCCGCCGCCGCGCTGATCAAGGACATGAAGGCGCGCGGGCTGCTTGCAGACACGCTGGTCGTCTGGACCACGGAATTCGGACGGATGCCGACGTTCCAAAAAGGCGCCAGCGGCCGCGATCACAATCCCAAAGGCTTTACGGTTTGGTTGACGGGCGCCGGCGTCAAACGGGCCTTCAGTTACGGCGCGACCGATGAGTTCGGATACCAGGCTGTCGAAAATGTTGCCACCATCTACGATCTCCACGCCACGATTCTTCACCTGCTCGGACTCGACCATGAGCGGCTGAGTTTTTATCACAATGGCATCGAGCGCCGCCTCACCGACGTTCATGGCCATGTGCTGACGGAAATTCTCGTCTGAAGGGTCAGCTCAAGGTTCCAAGTTCGAGGTTCCAAGTTCGAGGTTGGATGTTCGACGTTCGACTTTTCTGAACCACAAATACACGCAGCACACGAAGGGGGAAACCGTGAGGCGGACGATTCGCTCATCGGGCGGGCGAGGCCCAATGTCCGGTTTATGGATTCAATCGCAACGCCAACTTCTCCAGCACGCGCCGAACAAAGGGTTTCTCCAGTGCGGTTAAGAGTGGGGTGTTCTTGGGCAGGCATGGAAAGACCAGAACGCGCTCTGGATCGATGCGTTCTGCCAGGAGTTTTGCATTCGTTCGGCTCGCGGCGTTCTCCTGGCCTGGCGGCATCAGGACAATGGAGGCCTGGCGCGCAGCCGGACGCGGCAACGCTTCCAGCGTCAGCAACAAGTGGTTCACAACCCCAAGCTTGTTGGGGCCGACGATAATCAGAGCGGCGTTCAACCGGACAATCAGGTCGCGCGCAGTAAAATCTTCGCCGAGCGGGCTGAGCAATCCCCCCGCGCCTTCGATGAGGACGACGTTAGAGCGCCGTCGGGTCTGATTATCCGGTCCGGTGTAGCTGCGTGTGGGAACGCGCGGGACAAGTGGTTTTTCCATTTGAATCTTTCGCACATGCGCCAGCACTTCATCCAACGCCACTCGCTTTCGCTCAAGTCTAGCGGCGAGCAAAGGCGCAAGCGGCGCTCGGAAATGCCAGGGATTGATTTCATCGAGCGCGAGCGCGCCTTCGACCGCCGTGCGTAGCGCCCGCGCATCGGCCCGGCCGCCGGAGCAAATCGGCTTAAGCGCGGCCACTGCGACGCCGCGCTGACACAGATAACGCGCCAGCAACGATGTCAGCACGGTTTTGCCGACCCCGGTGTCCGTGCCCGTGATGAAACAGATTCGGCTCATGCGATCCGCCCGATCCAACCATGAGTTGCCGCCGGGACGCGACAAAAACTGCTTTTGGCCGTCGTGCCGCTTGGCCGACGGAGGAAGATTTCCTGACAGCCTGTGTCGCGAATTGCATTCGGCAGGCGCTCCCCGGCTCGACGCGCTGCGGATTTCAAATCCGCGATACGGCAGAGTGCAACTCTGCGCTACGATCTCCGGCGTTCGCTCCTGGCATTACTTTTGGCCATTTTAACTCATTTGACCGATTTAACGATTTAACCCTTTTTGACGATCCAACGCTGTAACGCTACAACGCTCTCCGCCGCGCCCGCCAGATTCTCCGTGCTTGTCCTGCGTTCCGCCACTATCCTCCGCGCCCATGAAAGCGCGGCTGAGCCAAACTGATGAACATCGAACATCGAACTTTGAACTTCCAAATTCGAGCAAACAGCGATCCTCTTCGACGTTCAGGGTTGCTATTCCCGAAATGGAGAAACTGCTGTGAACTGGACAACTCCTTCCTTCGCCCTTGGGCTGGCGGTCTTCACCGCATGCAGCGCGACCGCGCTCGACTTCCAGCGTGTGGTCATTGACGACAAGCCGCCATCCAATCCCTGGATAAAGATTGTCGGCGACCTCAATGGCGACAACAAGTCCGACATCATCATCGGCGGCTCCAAGGGCCCGCTTGTTTGGTATCGCAATCCCGACTGGAAGAAATTTCAGATCGCTGACGGCGGTTACAATTCTGTGGGCGGCGCGGTCGCTGACATCGACGGCGACGGCGACCTGGACATTGCGGCGGGAGGCGTCGTCTGGTTTGAGAATCCTCGGCCTGAAAGCGAACCTGCCGGCGAAGCCTGGACCGCGCATCAGGTCGAGAAGCGCCGCGGTCACGACATTAAAGCTGCCGATCTCGACGCGGACGGTAAGGTGGACCTGGTTATGCGCGACCAAAGCAGCTTTGGGGCGAAACTCGGCCACTCCATTTTCATCTACAAACAGAGCACGCCGACGGACTGGGCGCGCCGCGAGCTTGGCTGTCCGGAAGGCGAGGGCCTTGAGGTGGCGGATCTCAACCGCGACGGTCGGCCCGACATTGTTATTGGCGGGCGCTGGTTTGAAAACAACGGCGACCTCCTCAACGGCCCATGGATCGAGGACGTGTTTTCCTCGGAATGGAATTACGCGGACACGAAAGTCGCGATCGGGGATTTGAACGCCGACGGGCGACTCGATGTGATCCTCGCCCCGGCGGAACTCCAAGGCGGCTCGCACCGAATCGCATGGTATGAAGCGCCTGCCAACGCCAGGTCTGGCAGTTGGAAAGAGCACATCGTGGAAGCTCCGGTCGAAACAGTAATCCATGCTCTGGCTGTGGCCGACTTCGATCGCGACGGAAAACTTGATCTGGTCGCCGCCCGCATGCACCAGGGCAAGAGTCCGCAGGAAGTCGCCGTGTATTTCAATGGCGGGGGAGGTCGCGAATGGAAGCGCCAAGTCATTGCCACGACCGGCTCGCATGACGTCGTCGCGCGCGACATCGATGGCGACGCTCGCCCGGACATTCTCGGCGCGAATCACGGCGGTCCGTTCCAACCCGTGGAGCTATGGCTTAATCGGGTGCCTGGCCGCGGCCAGATCGCGCTTGGCATCGACGGCAGCCGCTTCACGCTGAACGGCGCGCCGACCTTTCTGCTGGGCTTCAGTTACTACGGGGCGCTCGGCGCTTCCGAAGACTTTATCCGGCAGGATCTCGACGACTTCCAAAGGCACGGCTTCAATTGGCTGCGGGTGTGGGCGACCTGGGACGCTCATGACAGCGTGGTCTCAGCCCTGGACGCCGATGGTGCGGCGCGCGAACCGTTCTTCAGCAAGTTGCGCCGGCTCGTGGCCGAATGCGATCGCCGAGGCATGATCGTGGACATAACGCTGGCTCGCCTTCGCCAGGATGCTGGCGAAGCAAGAAGTGGACAATTGCCGGACTTCGCGGCCCATCAGCGCGCCGTCGAAACGCTGTGCACAGCTCTGAAGCCGCATCGAAACTGGTATCTGGACCTGGCGAACGAGCGCGACGTGCGCGACCGGCGCTTCGTCAGCCCTGGCGAGCTGAAGCGTCTGCGGGAGCGAGTCCGGGAACTGGATCTGGAACGGTTGGTCACCGCTTCGTTTGGCGGGCACGACCTCAGTGCCGAAGACATTCGTGAGGCGTTGATGACAAGCAGCCTGGATTTTCTGAGCCGGCACCGCCCCCGCACGCCGCAATCACCCGCCCAAACGGAGGCTCAAACGCGGGCTTGTTTGGATGCAATGCGCCAGCTTGGCCGCGTTGCTCCGGTGCACGATCAGGAACCGTTTCGCCGCGGCTACGGCCAATGGCAGCCGACGGCGACGGATTTCCGGATGGACCTGCGTGGTGCGGTGGCAGGAGACGCGGCGGGTTGGTGTTTTCACAACGGATCGGAGCGCGGCGCGCCCGGCGAAGGCCCGCGCCGTTCATTCGATCTTCGCTCCCGACGCCTTTGGGAGCAACTTGACGCCGAAGAGCGGAAGTTTGTCGAAGGCGCGCATGCGCTGGTCCACAGGCCTTAGTTCGCGGGCTAACGCAATTGCTCGGCGAAGAGCCGGTAAGCGATCTCGCGCATTTCGATCGGGAATTCGTGGCCGCATTTCGGGTGCTCGACCCGCAGATTGGCCCGCGCGCCGTAGAGGTCATAGACTTTGGACGCGGCTTCCTCGATCAGGAGAACACTGGTCCACTTGAAGTTGGTGTCGTAAAACGGCGCGCTCACAAAAACCGGCCTCGGCGCCAGCGCGCCGATCAATTCGTGAAAGTCGAACGGAATCTCCCGGAGCGGATAATTCAGAAGCTTTGGCATGTAGCGATCACTCGTCCACCCCTTGATGTTGCCGTCCATGTAGTCCCGAAACGAATCGAACCCGCAACTGGAGACGATCACCTTGATCCGCTCGTCGAAGACCGCGGTGTAAATCGAATTGTGCCCGCCGAGCGAATGCCCGATCGCCCCGAACTTTCCCGGCTTCACGAACGGGAGCGATTCCAGCAAGTCCATCCCGCGGATGTTGTCCCAGATCGCTTTCATTGTGCCGCTGTGATAGCCCAGAGCCTTGAGGTCGGGTTTGTAATTGGCGAGCAGCGGATACGCGGGTGCCAGGCAAACAAATCCGCGTTTCGCGAGATCGACGCCGTATTCGTCATTGGGGCGGTTGCCCAGTCCGACGACAATTTTGTGCCCGAGTTTGTTGTCGGTTTGGTGCAGGCAAAGCACGGCCGGGAATTTTTTTGAGGATGACAACGCTTCTTTTGGGATGAGCAAATACGCCGGAACAATTCCTTTAGGCTCGGGTCGGTAGGTGATCAATTTGCGGACGTAATCACCGCAATCCACTTCCTCCAGTGTTTCCATCGCGAGCGGGCAGCGTTTCTCATTTCCCGGCCACGGCCCCATGACTTCCTGCATTCCGGCCAGAACCGAAGCGCGGCGGAGTTGCCATTCCTCAACATTCGTGACCGGCATGATGTTGCCGGTCTCTCGCCGGTATTCGAGAAGTTTGGCGGGATCGAGGCGAGGCGGTCTGCTCGCCGGCGGCGGTTCGGCGGCAGAGGTTCCGGATGAAATCGACAGCAACAGAAAGAAAACCCCGCAAAGCGATGCGGTCCACTTTGACTGGTGCTCGGGCTGCGAACCCACCCCCCTCATTTCCCAGGAGGGGAGCTTTGTTCGCAACGCCGGTTGCAGGGTCCCCTCCTGGGAGGGGTGAAGGGGTGGGTTCGTGCGCCATTTTCGCCACCGCGCAATTCTTGGAAGGCCGTCATGCATAGTGCGGCTAAATTGAAACAAAAGAACAGTCAGGGGAAGAGGAAATTCCAGGCATCGCTTCTGATTTGACGGCCCTTTTCTTTTTCCAGAGCGTCGCGGCATGGCCGGCAGAACCAGACCCCGTTTGCTTCTCGCTTCTCTCACTTTGTCTGGTTTACGGAGATCGGCTCTACACGGTCGGCAGCGATGGCATTCAGCTTTACGAAGCAGAGGAAACAGAGGCGGTCAGAATCGAAAGCTGGACTTCGGCCCAGATCATTCAGCCACTCTTGTGTTTGCAGGCGCCCAGCTTCTTGAGTTCCTCGCAGGTCGCGGTGATTTGGAGACGCTGGGTCTTGATGGCGAAGCCTAGTTTGTGGCTGATCTCGTCTTCGAGCCGGGCGATCTTATCGCTTTCAAATTCGACGATCTTCTCACAATCCTGGCAGATGATGTGATTGTGGTTGGGGTGCTCCGCGTAGTTCGGGTCGTAAAACTTGCAGTCCTTCCCGAAATCCATTTCCCGAACCAATCCGCTCTCCGTCAGCAACGGGAGGGTCCGATAGACGGTCGCACGCGACACGGATCGGTCCCGCTCGCGCGACCATTCCAGAAGCTGTTCGGCGGTGAAATGCTTGTCCGTGCTGAACACGGTTTCAATGATGGCCTGGCGCTGGGCCGTGACCCGCAAGCTTTTTCTGGAGAGGAATTCCATGAAGCGTTGCTTCGCGGTCGCTTTCGTGTTCGCCAGCATAAAAGCAGTATATTTCAGGCAAGAAACAAGTCAACGCGAGGCCATCAATCGTTCAAAGTTCAAAGTTAGACGTTGAAATCCAACGTTCAACAGTCGGGCGCTTCCCACCTTGAACTTGAAACTCGAAACAAGAAACCGGCGGTTTCAGCGCTTCGATCGTTTCACCTTCATCGACAGAATGCTGGGGCCGTGCGTGACGAGACCGCTGCCCCCGACAATGACTCGGCGCACCGGCAGGCCGGTTTCCGGATCGACCCTGAGCGGCGGGTCGCTCATCTTTTGCTGCACCTCAAATCGACGGGGAGTTTCGTTGGGTTTCCGAGGTATCGTTTCGTAGATGTACGTGGCCATAACCTGAGTAAGTCACCGAGATATTTAGCGAACGGGCCAGATTTCGGCAATGGTTTCACCGGCGGTTTCAGCCGTGTTCCCCCAATCTTGCAAAGGCCGCAAGGTTCAAGGACACTACCGCCCGACTTCAGAGATTATGAGCGAACAAGCCCTGCTGGAGATCACGGCGTATGAGCTGGCCAGCTATTTATTGAAAAACGGCCACGTCGAGAAGGCTTCCGGTCTTCTGAAGGACCTGATTGTCAAAGATCCCAAGGCGGTGACGGCGCGGTGCGTCCGCGCACTGGCGCAAATCGCCTACGAATGCAAGAGCTGGCCGGACGCCGAAGCGCTTTGGCGGGTGGCTTCGGGCGCGGAACCGTCGAACGCTGAAGCCTGGGTGAAGCTCGCCCACAGCCTCGTGGAACTGGGCCGCCAGGCCGAGGCAGAAGGTTGCGCCGCTAAAGCCAAGTCGCTCATGGCCTCACGCCCCAAGGACGCGGCCTCCTCAGCCGGCGACGACTGGCTCGCTGGAATTCATGAGCAAATCTGTTTGAGTTTTCTAGGCAACGCGCTGCCGAAAGCGGCGGATCTCGTCAGAATGTTTTCGTTACCGGGCACCTACCTGGGAAACGTCACCCCGGGACAGAACGGAAGAGACCGCGGCTCCTCGCTTCAAGATGCCGACATCCACAAACGTCTGCAGGATGCGTTGACGAGATGGGAAGCCGGCGGACGAATGGTCCCGTACCTTCAGCAGCGCGGGGCAGCCCTGGCGAACGATCCGATTCCGGGAGCTCTGCCGGCCAGGAAAGTCCTCCTCGTGCTGCGCCGATATTTTTTGGGCCGCGCGGATTCCCGACTGCACGAACTGGGAGTCTTCATCGAGACGTCGGCGAAGGCCACTGGCCTGGAGGCCACCTTTTTTCCGGCGGATCCATTTCTGAATCCGACGGCCATTCAACCCGACCAACAGTACTCCGAGTTGGACCGGCTCGGCCGCACGATTCTTTCGACCAAGCCTGACCTGGTCATTTTTGACGACCTCTGCAATCAGGAGCCGCCGGCCGAGTACATTACTCCGGAAGTCTATAAGAACGTCTTTCGTGCGCTGAAGGAACACCACCCGTTCAAGCTCGTCAGCCTTTATCCCGACTCCTGGATGACCAAATCGTGGTTTACGATGGAGTTCGCGAGCTCGTTTCTCGACGTCCTGTGGCCGCTGAATTTTTTCCCTCCTGCGACGGGCGCCGAAATTCCCGGCGTGAAAATCTTCTGGGCGCCCATTCCATATCCAGAAGCCTTGTTCCAGCCCCGTTCGTCCGGCAAAGACATCGGCGCCGCGTTCGTGGGAAGTTTGTTTGATTACAACTCCCCGCGAGGTATTTGGCTCACGCTGCTCAAATCCCGAGGCATCCCCTGCCAGCTTTTTCTTTCGACCCATACGACGAGCGGTTCCCGCGCCGGCGCCACGCCCGAGGAGTATGCCGCGTTTATGAGCCGGCTCAGGATCAGCGTCAATTTTTCCGCGCGAGCGACGGGCCGGAAGATCATGACGGGTCGCGCCTGGGAGTCCATCATCGCCCGAGCCCTGCTCCTGGAAGAAGACAACGAGGAGATCAAACGATTCTTCGTGCCCTTCGTCCATTATGTCCCGTTCACGAGCATGGAGGAACTGCAGGCTTACTTGAGCTTTTTCGAGCGGCACGAAAACGCGCGGCGGGCCATTGCGGAACGCGCCTACCAATGGTTCCTCCAACTTTTCTCCAAG
Source organism: Verrucomicrobiota bacterium (assembly GCA_016190065.1). Taxonomy (GTDB): domain Bacteria; phylum Verrucomicrobiota; class Verrucomicrobiia; order Limisphaerales; family SIBE01; genus VHCZ01. The sequence goes on along the minus strand of JACPRI010000377.1, from coordinate 914 downwards.
GAACGAATCTGGCGCGACCTGATTTCGATCGCGCTCCGTTGAACCAATTGCACTCGTCATCCGGCGCGCAGTGTCTAGATTATCTCCGACACATGAGTTCGGCGAAAACTTCGATGGATGTTCTGCAAGAAGCGCTGACCTTGCACAAGCAGGGGAACCTGGAGGAGGCCGGCCAACGGTACCGCGCGGTTCTCGACGCCGATCCCAATCAGCCGTCCGCGCTCCACCTCATGGGCCTTCTTGCCGTGCAGCAGGAGAAACCCGAGGAAGCGCTCGATTGGCTCGGCAAGGCCCTCGCCGTCAACCCGCGCTCACCCGTTTGCCACAGTGACCTGGGCCTGGTGCTGTGCGGTCTGGAACGATTTGACGCGGCCGACGCCGCTTTTCGCCGAGCGCTTGAATTGCAGCCGCAATTTCCCGAAGCGTTCTATAATTGGGGAAATCTCTACCGCGAATTCGGTTTCCTGGAGCGCGCCCATTCCTGCTACGAGCAAGCGCTCGCTCAACGGGCCGATTATCCCGAAGTCTCGGAATGCATTCGTGCTCTGCAAAAGACCCGCGAAAACATGGCGGCATTTGTCGAGGGCCTGAAACGCGCGCGGCTTTCCGACCAACGAACCAACGCGAGCGAAGCGGGGACGCTGAAACTGGAGCGGCGGGAATTGCTTCCGCTCGTGCTGAATGAACTCGGATTGAAAGGCGTCGGCGTCGAGATTGGTGTGAAAGAGGGCAAATTCTCCGAAAGAATCCTGCGCCTGTGGGGAGGCCGAGTCCTTTATTCGGTGGATCCCTGGCGCGAATTCGCGGCCGGCGAATACATCGATGTCTCAAATGTTCCCCAGCACGATCAAGACGCGCTCTACCTGGAAACAATTCGGCGGCTCATGCCGTTTCATCGACGCTCGGTCATCTGG
>JACPRI010000365.1 GCA_016190065.1 Verrucomicrobiota bacterium | reverse complement strand
GCCGTGGCCAGGACATGGGCGCAGGAGTGGCGGATGCGCTCCAGTTCCGTCATCTTGGCGCGTTCGTCGAGAGTTTTGCGTTCGGTCGGTTGTTTATCGGATTCCATAAAGTCTATTTAACCACGGATGGGCACGGATAAAAGCCCCGGAAGCTGGACGCGAATTTCGCGAATTGGCGCGAACCAATAGGCGCCTCAACAATTCGCGAGAATTCGCGCAATTCGTGTCTCCAATGCGTGTCCATGCGTGGTTGCTCAATCCTTATCCTGAAACGAAAGCTTCTCCCGGATCGTGAAGGCCTTGCCATCGACGAAGAAAACGTCTTCCCGGCTTCATTCTTGATTTTGAAGTCGTCGCCCCGGCAGAATAGTTTTTGTTTTAGAACGTATCGCATTGGCTCTTTCGTTTTGGGACGCGCGGCAACGCGTCGCTTGTCGTTGTCGAAGGAAACAAAAACGCCTCGAACTGGAAAGTGCGAGGCGTTGGCGTCCACGTTGTTCGTGAACGCCTAGAAAGTTGTGGTCGTGGTTTCGTTTCGAGCCGCTAACATTGGCGGACAAGGTAAGGAACGCGGGGCGATTTGGCAAATGGAATCTGGAAGGCTGGGCGATGCATCGGGATCAGGAGAGCCGCGTGAGACTAGCAGTCTCCGCCGCCCCATTCGGGGCTTGTCGTTTGCTAGCTTGAACCCACCGGCGATACGGACTGCGACGGTTTGAACGTTAGATCGCATCGGATATCGTTTTCGAAGCATGAACACGGATCGCGACCAACAGTCGCCGCACCCGCGCAAAGCCAGAATCAGCGCCGGCCTTTTGATGTATTGGGTGCGCGAGGGCCAGCTTGAAGTCTTCCTGGCGCATCCGGGCGGGCCGTTCCTCGCGCGCAAAGACGAAGGCCATTGGAGCATTCCCAAGGGCGAACTGGACCGCGGCGAAGACTTGCTCGCCGCGGCGATCCGCGAATTCAAAGAAGAAGTCGGTCTCGAACCCAGCGGCGAGTTTATCCCGCTGGGTTCAATCCAGCAGAAGGGCGGAAAGATCGTTCACGCGTGGGCGTTTCGTGGAGACTGGCCCGAAGAGCAGTCGCACCGGTGCAACACTTTCGAACTGGAATGGCCACCGCGGTCCGGTCAGATCCAGCAATTTCCGGAGGTTGATCGCGTCGGATTTTTCGCGATCGCTGACGCTCGCAAGAAACTGAAAGCAACGCAGCATCCGTTCCTGGATCGGCTGGCCGCAGCGCTGGGGATGCCGTAGCGAAAACCGGGACTTATAGACTCCTCACCGACTTCTTGTAGATGCACGGTTCCATCGAAGTGTCTCACGGTTGATTTTTGAGCGAATCTTTGCCAGGGTGGGTGCTGAACTCACAGGCTAAGTCATGAAACCACTCATTCCCTTCCGGCTGACATCGATTCTCAGTCTCACATTATTGGCGGGTATCGTCTCGCTCCGCGCGGAGTTCATCCAACCGGTCGCGGTGCAGGCCTCGAACGGTCAAGCTTCCCAAGACACCCTCATCAACGGGCAAGGCTTCGATGCCGACCCGGGCATCGGATCGCCCACTGCCTCCCATAACCGGCTCGGCGGCGAGATGTGGTCCGGTATCGGCTCCATCAAAGAGTATGTGGTCTTCGATCTCGGGAAGGCCGTCAGTTTGACCAAGGTCTTCATCTGGAATTACAACGTCCAAAACGCAACGGATGTCGGCATGAAGGACGTCGAGGTGCAGGTTTCCTCGGACACCAATATGACCAATGCGAACTTCAACGCGATCGCTCAGATTTCCCTGAAAGAAGGCGGAGAAGCAGCGCAGGTGTTCAATGTGGTCGGGACCAGCGTGCGTCTGGTCAAACTCAAGGGACTCTCGAATTGGGGCCAGGGCTACACCGTGGGGTTGGCGGAAGTGCGGTTTGAGAGCGGGGACCTTACCGGTAACGTGCCGAGCATCGTTCTCAATAGCCCGCGTGACGGCGACGAGATCGCCTTTGGCGCCGACATCACCATCGACGCCCGAGTCACGGACAAGGATGGCACGGCGGATCTGCAGAAGATCGAATTCTTCGATGGGAACACGCTCGTGACCAACAAAACCACCTCGGCTTTCAGCGCCGTCTTGAAAGGCGCCGCAAAAGGTGACCACGCGTTACGCATCGTGGCCACGGACAAGTCGGGCAAGGCAGCCTGGGTCACCGCCAATGTCTTCGTCCGCGAATTGGTCGCGGACCGCATCGTTAAGATCGACGACACGGCCGATGAAGGCGACGGCTTGTACCAAATCAAGTACTCCGGCAGTTGGAACCTTGCCCCAGGCGGGCCGACTGATCCCCGGTACAACCACAATGATCACTACAACCTGGGGACCGGACGAACTGATTCTTTTGAGGTGCGGTTCAAAGGCGTGAAGATTGATGTCTATGGGACCGTGGCGAGTCACCACGGCACGGGCATGGCCAGCATCGATGGCGGGCCCGAATCCAAAGTGAACTACAAAACGCCGCAACGCGCTGAGCAAGTCTTCGTCTGGGGCAGCCCGATCCTCCCCAACCGCGAGCATGTCCTGAAGATTCGGGTCGCGGGCGACGGTGTCGTCACGGCGGATCGCTTCGACGTCCATGTCTCCGACAAACCCGAGGTGACCACAGCCACGCTCAAAGAAGTCTTGGCGACCTTCACGAGCCTGGTCGTCAAAATGGAAGATGCGCCTTCGAGCGTGGTCGATCCCGCCACCGTCAAACTGACGTTGGACGGGACGTCGCTGGCCGCCTCGGTCGTTCGGGCACCGCCGATCACGACCATCACGCACACCCCCGCGACGCCATTTCAGCCGGGCTCGACTCATGTGCTCAAGGTTGAAGCCAAAGATCTGGCGGGTGCAAGCATCACCAATCAGGCCACATTTACCTTGCCCGCGCCCTTCTTTCCTTTGACGGGCCTCGACGGACCTTTGAGCACGGCGGGAAACTGGGGATTCCGGCAGATTTGGAATGCGGGTCGCGCGGATGCATTGGTGTCTGCGGTCAGCATCGCGTTGCAAGCCAAGCAATCAGGATTTTCAGGCAAATTTCATGACACGGCTGTCCCATCCATCAACTTCGCCAAAACGGCCAACCCGGGTGGCGGTGGACTCATCCCGGACGACCGGCCATTGCCCGCCGAATCGCAAGGGCTGCCCGAAAGCGATTTTGTCATCGTCGCTCGCGCGAAGGTGAAGATTCCACGAAGTGGTGATTGGACCATCGGTGTGCACAGTGATGAAGGCTTTGGTTTGCGCTTCATCGGCGCGTCTTTCGCCAGCGTGAGCGGCGTCGGCAGGCTCGACGACAATTTCCCGGAGTTCATGGTCGCCCAGAATAACACAGGGGACAGCAACACCCGGGGCATTCTCAAGAACCTCCCGGCGGGAACCTATGAAATCGAGTTCATTTCCTGGGAGCGTGTTGGCGCTGCCTACTGTGAAGTCTATGCGGCTGAAGGCGCGTTCGCGGACGATGCCGAGACCGATCAATGGAAGTTGATCGGCGCGCCGGACGGGCTGCAGATCGTCGCGGGCGCGAACCTCGCCGCCCTTGGCGCCCGGAAAGAAAACGACCGCGTGATCATTGATTTCATCTCCCCAAATCCCGATGGCCAGCATCAACTCCAGGAAAGCGCGGACTTGAAGACCTGGCAGCCGGTGACCGGCGTGACCTTCCAGAAAATCGCCAACGGCGTTCGAGCTTCCGTCAACGCGGTGACGGCTGACAGAAAGTTCTACCGGGGAGTTCTGCCCTAAATTGGCTCCAAGAACTGATTCGCTCTCCCATCCCCTTAAATCGCGCCGTCCACATTTACACCCAATCCCGACCGCTTCTCATTGTGGGAAGGTCACGCGATGAAACCTTGCCTGTCCGCGATTCTTGCCGGTGCCGGCTTCCTCTGGTTGTCGATGCCCGGTGGGCGGGGTGACGAACAGAAGGTGTTGGCGCACCTCGCCCGATCACAAGAGAAATATTCCTCGGCCGAAGCGTGGGCCAAACGCCGGGCGGAGTTGCGCGAGGAATTCCTGAAAGGCGCCAAGCTCTGGCCTTTGCCGGAACGCCCGCCGCTCAAAGCCATCATCCATAGCCGGCGCGAGCATGGCAGTTACTCCGTGGAGAACGTCGCGCTGGAAACGATGCCGGGATTCTATTGCACGGGGAACTTATACCGTCCGCTCAAACGCCAGCAGTCCGGCCCCGCGATCCTCTGCCCGCACGGCCATTTCAAGCCGCTGGGGCGCATGCGCGACGAGCAACAGATGCGCTGCGCCCAGTTTGCCCGCATGGGCGCCACCGTGTTTTCCTACAGCATGGTCGGCTGGCAAGACTCGTTGCAAACCACGCACGACGACCCGCTCGTCCTCGCCCTGCAAACCTGGAACAGCCTCCGCGCCGTGGACTTTGTGGCGTCGCTCGACGGCGTCGATCCTCAACGCATCGGTGTCACCGGCGCATCCGGTGGCGGGACGCAGACATTCTTTTTGGCGTTGGTGGATGACCGAATCAAAGTCTCCGCGCCAGTCGTGATCGTTTATCCCTGGGCTGCGCCGGAGGGTTGTCGGTGCGAAGGAGGCATGCCGGTGATGCAGGCGGCCGAGAGCAACGCGATTGAATTATGCGCCGCGGTGTCGCCGCGGGCGCAATTAATCATCTCGGTTGGCCAGGACCAGACGAAAGTTTTCCCGCAAGCGGGTTTTCCGTTCGTCCGGCGGATGTACGAAATCGCCGGGGCGCAGGATCAAGTCGAGAACGCGCACTTCGCCAACGAGGGCCACGACTTCGGGCCGTCCAAGCGCCAGGCGGTGTACCAATTCTTCGCGAAGCATTTGAGCCTCGATCTTGTGCCAGAGGATCCTTCCAGAATTACTCTTGAAGCCCCGCCGCAACTCGAAGCAGTCAATCTTCAACATCCGCTGCCCGGCCACGCCGTGCGGGGCGCAGAAGCGGTGGCGGTGGCGTTTGAACGGTTGCGAACTGGCGCGTGGAAATCTTCCCAGAGACCTGATCGCAAGGACGGAGGGGCTTCCCAAGTCTCGCCATCAGTTTCCCCAGATAGGACATTCGTTTCGCGAAACGCGGACTACTCCGTCCCTGACTTGCCTGAACAATCGAAGGAGAAATATCAGGGACGCGGTGGAACGCGTCCCTATCAGTCCATGGCCAGCGCGCCGTCCTCGCACCCGTTGGATGGACCGCTCGCGGATTACTCCTTCAAGCCGTCCACGCCGGAGGATGAAGCCCTGATTTTCACGCCGCCAGGCTTCGGCAAGGTGGGCGTTCCGGCAGTAGCCGGCGCCAGCGAGGCGGCGCATCTTCAAATCACGGTTCGCGACGCGCGCACCAGGCAACTTTTGTTGTGCCGCGTGAACGTCGTCGGTCCAGACGGGAATTACTACGAACCGAAGGACGGACCGCTGAAGATTCACAGTTTGACAGGCCAGTGGCCAAACTGGCCGAAAGGTTGGGGCAACCGCCCGGACAAGGCACCCATTCGCTACTTCGGACGCTTCTTCTATTGTCCGGGTGAAGCCCACGTCAATGTGCCGGCGGGAGCGATTCGCGTCGAAGTGTGGAAGGGATTCGAGTTTCGACCGGAGACGCGCACAATCCAGGTGGCCACGGGTGAAACTCGCGCTGTCGAAATTGCGCTGACCCATACCGTCTCCATGCCGGAATTCGGCTACTACTCCGGCGATCCGCACCTCCACATTCCGCGAGAGAAGGACGCGGATGAGAAGACGATTCTCGATCTGCTCGAAGCGGAGGACATCCACTTCGGCACCATCCTGGCTTACAACGAACCGGCGGGACCGTACGCCGGTTTCATGGACAAGATGGCCTCTCCGCAAGGGCGCGGCCTTGGGCGCCGCTCGATCTTGAGTCGCGGTTCCCACAGCATTGTTTCCGGACAGGAATATCGCAGCTCGACCTACGGCCACATGAATCTCTTCCTGCTCGACGATCTTGTGCTGGCGGGCCAATCGCTGAACGCAAATGACTGGCCGCTCTATGGGGAGCTGGCTCGACAAGCGCGGGAGAAAGGCGGAGTGGCTTTCCACGCACATGGCGGTTACGCGCAAGCGGTCTATGCGGACGTCGTCCAGGGAAACATCGACGCCGTCGAGTTGCTGCAATTCGGGGTGTATCGCGGCATCGGCTTGATCGACTGGTACCGGATGCTCAACTGCGGTTTTCGGATTCCGATGGTCGGCGCTTCCGATTATCCCGCTTGCCGGAAACTCGGTGACTGCCTCACGTATGCTTACTCTGCAGATCGACCGGGCTTGGAAACGTGGCTGAAAGCCGCGGCGGCGGGCCGGAGCTTCGTCACGACCGGACCGCTTCTGCTTCTTGAAGTGGATGGCGAAAGGCCGGGAAGCCGAATCAACAAAGCCGGCGCCGGGCCGCATCGCGTTCGCGCGAAAGTCCGCGTGCGCAGCGAAGTCGCTCCAGTCACACACGTTCAACTCGTGGCGAATGGCCGCGTGCAGAAAGAGCTTTTGGTCCCCGCCACTGAAGGACTAGGGCGCTGGATTGAGTTTGAACACTCGGTTGATCTGGATCGTTCAGTCTGGATCGCCGCGCGTGCCTTTTCTTTGTCGCGGCTTGGCACCCCCGACGCCGAATCGCACACCAATCCGGTCTATGTTTATCTCGATGGCAAAGCGCCGTACGAAACGGCATCGCTGGACGCGCTGGTCGAGCAGATCGACAAACAAATCACCGCGCACAAAGCGCGGAAATTCCAGGAACAAGCCCGTGTGTTGGATTACTTCGAGCGCTCGCGCGACATTCTGATGAAGATCCGTGAGGCTCGCGGTGTATCGGCCCAAGGCCATCCGTCTGATATCGCGCGCGATTTGCCGGCGATTGGAGACGCCGGGCTGCGCTCGCACAGCGACGAGGAACTGCGCGCGTTTCTCAAGCCGGTTCCGCCCAAACCCATGGAGGAAGCCCTTCAATCGTTTGAAACGGTTGGCGGGTTTCGCATGGAGTTGGTCGCGCGCGAGCCGCTGGTTTATGATCCGATCGCGGCGGCCTTCGACGAGGACGGCAACCTCTACGTGTGCGAAATGCGGGATTATCCCTACAAACCCAAATCGGGCCAGCCGCCGCTCGGCACGGTGCGACTGTTAAAGGACACCGACGGCGATGGCAAATTCGACGAAGCTCATGTTTACGCCGACCAGCTTTTGTGGCCGGGAGGTGTTGCGCCGTGGAAAGGCGGCGTGTTCGTGGCCGCGCCACCGGACATTTGGTACTTCAAAGACACCGATGGCGACAACCGAGCCGACGTGCGCCGCAAAGTCTTCACCGGTTTCGGCACGCAAAACCAGCAGAACATGCTGAACAATTTGATCTTTGGTCTCGACCACAAGATTTACGGAGCGAGCGCAGGCAACGGAGGGACCATCAAACCCGGCGATCGACCGACTGCCGAGGCCTTCAACATTGATCGCCAGGATTTCCGTTTCGATCCAGGGACGGAACAATTCGAACCGATCAGCGGCTCGGTGCAGTTTGGCAACACGTTCGACGACTGGGGCAACCGGTTTTTGTGCAGCGAATCGCAGCCGTTGCTGCACGAAGTCCTCCCGCGGCAGTATCTCGCCCGAAACCCGTATCTGCCGGTTCCCAGCGCGATTCATAACCTGGCGCCAGCTCCCGTGCCCATCTTTCGCATCAGCCCGATCGAGCGCTGGCGGCAGATTCGTTCGAGCCGCCGCATCGCCCACGGAGCGCGTCCGCCCACCGTTGCCGGAGCGAGTCACCACGTCGTCGATGCGGCGGCGGGCGTGACCATTTACCGAGGCGGCGCTTATCCACTCGACTATTACGGCAACGCATTTGTCGGCGACGCGCAGAATAACTTGATTCATCGCCGGCGGCTCAAGCCGGACGGAGTCACGTTCAGTTCGGAACGCGCCGATGAAAAAAACGAGTTCGTCCGGTCCTCCGACACCTGGTTCAGGCCGGTCAATTTTGTGAACGCGCCCGACGGCACGCTCTATGTGCTCGACATGAGCCGGGAGATTCTGGAAGCGATCCATATTCCGATGGACGTGGTGAAACACCTGGACTTGCGGAGCGGCCGTGACCATGGACGCATCTATCGTCTGGCTCCACCAAACTTCCGGTATCCAAGTCCTCCTCAATTGAGCCGCGCTACGACGGCCGAGCTGTTGGCCGCTTTGGAGAGTCCGCATGGCTGGTGGCGAGACTCGGCGCACCGGCTCATCTACGAACGCCAGAACTTGGCTGCCGTTGAACCGCTCCGTCGGCTGGTGCGAAAAGGAGCCAGCCCGCAAACACGCGTCCTCGCGCTCTGGTCGTTGCAGGGACTCCACGCGCTTGACGACGGCGACGTTCTGGTTGGGTTGGCCGATGGTTCTCCGCGCGTGCGCGAACAGTCGATTCGACTTGCCGAATCGAGGTTGGCGCGAAGGCCCGCCCTGCTGGACAAGATGATCGCGCTGGCCAGCGATCCCGACGCGCGAGTTCGCTTCCAACTCGCGTTTTCCCTGGGCGAAAGCCGCGACCCGAAGGCGGCAGCCGCTTTGGTCGAAATCGTGCGATCCTCGGCGAATGATCACTGGATGCGCACCGCAGTGCTCAGTTCAGCCAAAGACAGCGCGGATCAATTGTTGATTCCGTTGCTCGATGACAAGGGGATTGCAGGTGCTTCGGGCGGCAAGGATTTTTTGGAGCAACTCGCCCTGCTTGTGGGTTCCCGCAGAGAAACCAACTCCGTGGCTCGAATGATCGAGCGCATCGCTGACCTCGCCAAGGATCACGGTCCAGGTGCCATCGCCAATCGGCTGGTCGCCGCGCTTGGGAAAGGTCTCAAGCAGAGTCAGGGCCGGCTTGATCCGGCAATGATGCCGGGCGAGGCCGGACGCAATTTTATGAAGGAACTTACCCAGGACGCCCGCCGCGACGCCACGGACGCCACGCGGGCCGAGGCCGAGCGATTATCGGCGATTTCATTGCTCGGCTGCCTGTCGCTGGCCGAGTCGCGAGACGCACTCGATGGTTTGCTGGACCTGCGCCAGCCCGAACCGGTTCAAATCGCCGCGGTGCGCGCCTTGGCCGACTATGCTGCGGCAGAGATTGGGCCTCTTCTCCTGGCCAAATGGCGGGAGTATTCGCCGAACGTCCGGCAAGCTGTCGTGGAAGTGATGTTCGCTCGCGACGAACGCACTTTGGAGTACCTTCAGGCTGTGCAAAGCGATCGCGCCGGCCTCGCTCAAGTCGATGTCGCCCGGCGGCAACAATTGCTCAACCACCGAAACGAATCCGTTCGCGCCCTGGCCATCCAGCTTTTGGGCCGTGGCCATCGTCGCTCGCGAAAAGAGATCATCGACGTTTATCGGCCGGCGCTGCAACTGAGCCGTGACCCGGTTCGCGGCGAAGGAGTCTTTCGCCGCGAATGCATGGCGTGTCACAAGATCGGGGGCATCGGCTACGCGATCGGCCCGGACCTCGCGTCTTCGCCTTCGCGCGACGCGGAAGCGCTGCTCGTGCATGTCATCGATCCGAATCAGTACGTTCAGCCGAATTACATTCAGTACGTCGTGGACGACAAAGAGGGCCGCACCTACAGCGGCACCCTCGTTGCCCAGACCGCGACGAGCCTCACGTTGCGCCAGGGCGAAGGCCGGACGGAAACGATTCTGCGAGCGAACATCGCCGCGCTGACCAGCACCGGCCAATCGATGATGCCGGAGGGTTTCGAGAAGCGAATCACGCAACAGGAAATGGCGGACTTGATCGCGTTCCTCCAATCGGCGCGCCCGGCGACGGCTTCGGGCGAGCCGCCGCTGCACATCGGCACCGAGCCGGGTTTGATCGAACCGGATCCATAAAAGTAAAGCGGAAGGGAATATTCAAGGACTTGCCGCCCTGTTCGCGTCACTGGACCGACTTCGCGGCATCCACGGGCATTTCCAGTTTGCCTTTGTGCTTCCAGAGCTTCTCTTTCAATTGCGGAAAGAGCGTGAGCGCGTTGTCGCGTAGGATCTGACGGCCGATCTGCCGGGCGTGTTCCTCCTTGAGATCTCCGCGATCGATCTTCTCGGCCAGCACCTCCGCCAGACACATGCGCGTGAACTCGGTCGCGCCGTAGATGCCTTCCGCGTGATTGCAATCCGCGCCCCACATGATTCGGTCGGAAGGCATCACTTCGAGCCATTCGTGAAAAGCGCGTTTGGCCATGGTGTAACTCAGCGTCGGCAGCCAGACCGAGTCGATCCAGACGTGCTTGGAGTGGCGCATCAGGAGGACGCCAGTTTCGCCGATCCAGGGAAATCCGCCGTGAAACAAGATGAATTTCGTGTTCGGGTTCGAGGCGATGAGATCGACCAGCAACATCGGATTCGACCCCTGGATGCGCGCCTGGCCGGTGTGAATTTGAAACGGCAAATTGTACTTCGCGCTCAACTCCACGAGCCGCCACATGATGTAATCCTCAAACGCTTTCACTTCTTTCGGCGTGAGACTGGTCCTGGGCCGGCCAAACAAAGGCGCGGCAACTTCCTTGGGGACATTTTCAAACTCCAAAGTTCTCACGTAAGCCAGCGTGGTTTTCAAGCACACCGCGCCGGCGGACTTGGCCTTCTGGAAAAGCCGATCCAGCACTTTCAGGTAATCATCGAGTGTCTCCATCGGAAGACCTTCTTCCTGCGCGAAGCGATACGGACTGTCCCACGGGTTGCTATACATCGAAGGATGAAACGCCTGCGGCAGGAGCGTCACGTTGAAGACCAGCACCTCGAACGGATAGTACGTCGTGAATTTGAGCCGCGCCCAATACGGATCGTTGAACATCAGCTCGATGTTCGACCGCTCCGTGACAACGTGATAGAGCCACTTCTGGTCCTGGTAGTTTTTGAAAATCCGGCCGTTCAACTCGCCAGCCTGTGCGTCGGTGATCGTGTCGAAGTCGATTCCGTAAAGGTCCTTGAACGCCGGCAATTGGTAGCGGTAGAAGCTGGTGGCGCGGGCGTCCTTGAAGTCGCTTTTGGCCTTGGCCCACCATTCATCAAACGCGCCGCCCGATTTCCAGGGCGTGAGCGGATTGAACCAGGTGTAGTAACTGTTCCGCCACAGGCTCGACAGATTCATGCCCCGGCCTTTATCCGTTTCCACAAAGCCGGGCAGAATCTCAAAAGGCCAGAGATGATCGTGGGTGTCGATGGCCGGGATGCCATCAAGATGGGTTTTGATGCGCTGATAGGTTGGGGTCTTGCGCGTGTCGAGAGTTTGACCGGAAGCGCAGACGGCCAGCGTCGCGATGGCGATCAGGAAAGCGGTAGTTTTGAGGCTCTTCATAGGCATTTCTCGGTTTGTCGGCTCGAGCATAGCGCGGACATGGCACAGCGTAAGGCCATTTGAAACTGGGGAGCATACGCGCCCTCGCGTGTTCTGACCGGCGCCTCGCCGGTCAGAGCCGTCTTGAAAACACAGTCACTGAAGGGTGGCTCCACCGGAAGACTCGATGTGTGTCGGCGAGGGCGCCGACCACGGCACGCGGGGCGCGTGCGCTCCCCAGTCAACTGAATAG
>JACPRI010000366.1 GCA_016190065.1 Verrucomicrobiota bacterium | reverse complement strand
TTGAAACCATAGACGACATCGTGGTCGCTGCCAATGCGGTCAATGCGCCCGAACCGCTGGATCAGCTTCACCGGATTCCAATGCAAGTCGTAGTTGATGATGTTGTCGCAGTCCTGAAGGTTCAGACCTTCTGCCAGCACGTCCGTCGCGACCACCATGAGCAATTCCCTCTCGCCCGCCGTGAACTTGTATTCGGGATTCGCCTTCGGCGCGAAGCGGCCCACGACTCGCGCCTTGCTTTTGTCGCCGCTGAAAATCACGTCAATGTCATCCCGCTTCCCGCCGGGATTCAAATTGTCGTGGAGATATTTTGCCGTGTCCGCGTATTGCGTGAAGATGAGCCGCTTGCCGTCTTTCAACGGTTTCGCCGCCAGCCGTTCCTTCAACTTCTGCAATTTGGCGTCCTGCTCCGGCGTAATCGGAGCGACCAGTTCCAAAATCTTTTGCAACAACTCCAGGTCATGCTCGATGTCCGCCTCCAACTTTGGGGCGTTGAAATCCGCGATGTCATATCTTTTGGAAACCTCCCGCAGCGCGTCCATCAAAGCTTGTTCCTCCGCCGCGTTTGGCTCGTAAAGAATCGCCTGCGCGTCTTCGCCTGCCGGAACAAAGCCTTGCTTCAACGCTTCCAGAAAACGCGTATGCACTTTGATCAGCCGCTTCACTGTTTCCTGAAACGCATACACCGACGACTCAAACCGCTTAAACAGCAGGATGCGAATCAGCCCGCGCAAGGTGTATCCCGCCCGATGAAGACTGGCGTATGGCTCGCGCTTCTGTTTGGCAGCGTCAACATAGTGATACAGGCCATACCGCGCGTAGGTCAGTTCATTGCCGGTCGCTTTGATGGCCTTGCCCTTTCTTGGCTTGCCGAGATAGCCGCGCAACTGCTGGTAAAGCCCCTGATACGTGTCCTCGATGCTGTATTCAATCGTCTCCAGTTCGCGCTTCGGGAAAAACTGGTGACGCCCGCCCACGATGACATACGCGCGTTTCCGGCCGTCGAGATAATCCCGGAACTGCGACGGATCAACCGGCTGATGCGTCTGCGAGTCGAAGCCATACCAGCGCAAGATGTGGTTGCGCGTGCGGCGGATGAGAATGTTCGCCAGCAAGGCCGGCAGTTTTCGTTGTCCGTCCTCAATCAGCTTGAAGTATTGCTTCAAGTCCGGTGGATCAACCGGCAAATCGGTCTTGTCATCCTGATGGAACAACTTGATCTGCGAATAAACGTCCCACGCGCTTTTGTTGCGCGGCGTGGCCGTGAGGAAACAGCACCGCCGGCCTGTGCTCAAGAACGCCTCCACCACCTTGTAACGCTGCGTGTCGCGATAGCGAAGATTGTGGCTCTCGTCAATCAGCACGAAATCCCGGTCCTTGTAGAGCACGTCTTCCAGCAGCATGTTTACCGCGCCGTCGTCATCCTCACGCAACATGCCCATCGAAAGCACCCGCGCGTTGAGTTGATAGACTTCGTCGTATCTCTTCCACATGTCTTCCAAGGGTGCAGGGCAAATGATGAGTGCCCGCGTGTGATCCGTGCGCTCGAAATGTTTCACGATGGCCGCGCCGATGTAGCTCTTGCCCAACCCAACCACGTCCGCCACGAACGCGCCGCCGTAATCCTTCACGATCTGCACCGCCTGACGCACCGCTACTTTCTGGAAATCCGCCAGACGCTTCGTGATTTCGTCATCCCACAGAATATCCTTGTCATCCTCGCTTTCCAGCCGGTCGCGCACGAGCGTGTAGAGGGTCTTCATGTAAACGTCATGCGGACGGACGGACGCCACCGCCCAGGACTGCTTCATCTCCTGCATTAACGCCTCGTCGAAATCCTGCGACTCATCCCAAAGCGCATCAAACCATTTCCCAAGCTCCGTGTGGTTGTCGTTTCCCTGCACCAGCACGTTCAACTCCGTGTGGTGCGTGACGCCGGACAACGTGAGGTTCGACGAGCCGATAATCGCGATGCCCTCCTCGTGACGCTCGACCGGTTTGCCACTTTTATCGAACACCTTGCCGTAATCAAAAATGTAAGCCTTCGCGTGCAAGCGGCCTTTCGTATAGACCTTCACCTTGAGCCGTTTCTCCTCGATCATTCTCACAAGCGCCGTGACGACGGCCTGCGCTTCGTCCGTCTGATCCATCAACTCGATGGCCGACCGGATATTGCCCGCCGTTTCTCCGGCCATGCGTTTGGTGTCCGTGCGCTTGGGATACTCCTCCGCCTCGGCCGCCTCCGCCACCAAATCAAGCCGCCGATAACCCTCAGCCAATTGCTCCAGCGTCTCGCGGTTCGTCGTGTTGCCGATGAGCAACCGCAACTCCTTCACGCTTGCCAGCCGTTGCGCAATGCTCTCCAGCCCGGAAAGGAAAAAATACCCGACCGCAAACCGCGCCGACTCCGTGGACGAAAGGATGCGGTTGATGTGATCCACGAGCTTTTCCTTGCGATTATCTATGATGTCGTGCGTGGGCATGTGAATCCTGCGTTGCAGGCGGTGGAGAATCCCATTACAGTAAGCCGAGATGAAAACCGTGGCGCTGACCGCTCATTTTGACGGCGAGAAAGTTCAGTTGGACGAACCCTGCCAGCTTGAACGCAACGCGCGCTTGATGGTCGTGGTGTTGCCGCCCGATGACGAACGGCAGGCCTGGTCGCGCCTCTCCGCCGCGCAACTGGCCAAAGCCTACGGCGACGACGAACCCGAATACACCGCTGCTGATCTCCGTCCATGACCGAGGGCGACATCGCGCTCGCGCCGCTTCCCCAGGCCGACGGCCAGATCAAAAACCGCCCCGTCGTTTTGCTACACCGCCTCCCGCCGTTTGGCGACTTCCTCGTCTGCGGCATCAGCACCCAACTCCACCAGCGCGTCGCGGACTTTGACGAAGTCATCACGCCGGGCGACGCGGAGTTTGCCGTCAGCGGACTCAAGGCGGCCTCGCTCATCCGGCTGGGATTCCTCGCCGTTCTGCCGGAGGCGGCGCTCTTGGGAAGAATCGGAACACTTTCATCCACGCGCCGCCAGCGTCTGCTGGCCAACCTCTGCCGGCATCTCAGCCCGTCGCCGCAGCCCGCCTCAAAAAAGTAATCGACCGCAAACCGCGCCGACTCCGTGGACGACAGGATGTGGTCAACCAGCTTCTCCTTGCGGTTGTCAATGATGTCGTGGGTGGGCATGGCTTTACGCATTACGCAAGACGGCGAGAACGGCTACCGTGACGCCGTGAAATTCCGAGGGCTCATCGAGCCGGACGAGGACGGCGTGTTCGTGGCGGAATGTCCGGTGCTGCCGGGTTGCATTTCTCAAGGCAAGACCCGCGACGAAGCAGTCGCGAACATCCGGGATGCGATCCAGGGTTACCTTCATAGTCTGGAGAAGCACAACGAACCTATTCCCAGCCCGGTGGCCGAGGAAATCGTCGAAGTGCCGGTATGAGCCGCCTGCCCGTCTGTTCCGGCGCAGACGCGGTCAAAGCCTTCCGAAAACTCGGCTACGAAGTGGACCGCCAAAAAGGAAATCCTCGAGGCTGTTTTTGCTCGGTTGGGCTGGCTGGGCTGAGGGATTTTGACAACGCCCGTTCCACGCGCTAACCTGCAGCCATGAAAATCGCTCTGGCTCCAGCCCTGGAAAAATTTGTGTCCAAGAAGATCAGAACGGGCACCTACCTGGACGCCAGCGATGTGATCCGTGAAAGCCTGCGCCGCTGGAGAGAACAGGAAGAAAGGGGACGGGGGGCGCCGGATTGGCTTGAGCAAGAGATCCAGGAGGGGCTGGATAGCCCCGATTTGCCGGGAGGCCCTGGTTTTTGGCGCGATCTTCGCAAGGAACTTCATGGCGAACACAAGAACGGCTCTCGCCGCCGATGAATTACCTCGTGAAGGCGCGCGCCCGGCTCGATCTGAAAAACCACTGGCGGCATATCGCGCGCGACAACCTGCCAGCGGCTGACCGGCTGCTGGACGCGGCGGAACAAACTTTCAAGCTCATTGCCGAAAACCCCGACATCGGCTCCCAACGCAGCTTTCGCAAGCTTGTCGGCGTGCGCTCCCGGGCGGTGACCGGCTTCAGGAACTATCTGGTCTTCTACCAAACGCGGGGCCAGACGGTTGTGATTGCGCGCGTCCTTCATGGTATGAGGGATCTGCCGAAGTTCTTTTCCAAGCCGAGGGCATGAGACCCCGTCTGCCCGCGGTCGTCTTCGCCGAAACTGGAAGCCCCCGCCGTCCGCGCCCTCAAGCTCAAACTGCTCACCCGCGACGCGCTGCGACGGCCTTTTCCCGACGGTTGAGCGGAGAATTGCCACGGCCCGCCGCGAACTGCGCGAAACGTTTGGAGTGCGCGTGCTTGAGCACCGCTTTGTTGGCGGACGGCGGAAAAGCGGCGATAAATCGCACGCACTCCAAACGCTGGCGCGACCTCGAACGCTCATTTCGCCGCATCCTCCACGATTTTGATTTCCTCCGGCGTCAGGCCGTAAAGGGCATAAACCTGTTGGTCTATCTCCCGCTCCAACGCGCTCGTGTCCGCGGCGGGATTCTTCTGCTTGGCGGCAAGGATGCGGTCAACCAGCGGGGCGCGGCGGGACTTTACCCCAACGGGGTAATGTCGTTCAGCCCAGGGTTGCGAGGCACGAGCTACCCTGGGAACGCGAATCAAAGTCCTTATCAACCCCAACGGGGTTGCATCGGTCAGCGAAGAATTGAGGACGGCCAAAAGCGCTCTCACGTCGACCGCGCCTGTCTTGGGAACGATGAAGTTCACCCCCTGAGTCCCATAATAGCCGTCTTCGTCAAGAGCAGCGACGATTCGATTTTTGAGCCGAGGCTTACGCGTTCCCTGAACGGCAATCTTCGGATGCGTGTCAAGCAGCGGTTTGTGCCGAGGCCATTGGAGCGAGAACCACGGTATCACCCCGTTCTCGCACTCTCTGCGTTTCTTCAGTTCAGAGCGATGTGGCAGCAGCCATTTCTCGGCATTCGGAAATTTCTTCAGGTCTGTGTCGCCATCTACATAAAGGATACGGCGCGATGCATTATGAATCCGCCACTTCTCAAAGTCGCGTCCCAGCAGAACGGAATGCAAGAGCGCCTTTTCGAGTTTCGCCGCTACGATTTGCTCCGGCTCAGGCAGATAAACTGGATTGTTGCCAGTGACAATGCCTTGGAAGACTTCGAAATGTTCACGCACCCGCTTCGCACCAGGTCGAAAAACTTTACTTGCAATGTTGTCAGCTCCGGCGCTGCTCGAAACACTGATGACTCCACCGAACTGCTCAAAATACGTGGGCGGAACTTCTGTTTCAGTCGGGTGCTCGAAATCGAGCGCGTCTACCAAACGGATCGAGGAAACGCCGGCGGTATTGAGGAAGAGCACGCATACGTCGTTGTTCGCCGCCGCGAAGATTTTGTCGCCGAGATAGAGCACTCTCGCAGCCAGCGGTTGGAGAGCATCAGGGCACGGAGCTTCTTGTAGGAAAGGTTGTTGAAAATCTGTGCTGGGATGATGAACGCCACGATTCCCTTTCCGACGAGCTGGCACAAGCTGCACTCGAATAAGATTCCGAAGACATCGAACCGTTTGTAGAACGTTTGGTAGTGCTCGGCGAAGTAGGTTTTCTGCTCTGCGGCGACTAACTCCACGTTCAGGTATGCCGGATTTCCGATGGCCACGTCGAATCCGCTCACCAATCCAAACATCCGCTCGGCATCGAAGAAATCCGCTGAGGCGTTCTGGTCGTATGGATTCCACGACGCCAGTTTGCGGGCAGTGGCTGCGTCCCAGCCGTCGTTTTTGAGCAGTTCGGCAATTTCGGCGCGCAGCCGGGCGTCATCGTCGCGGCACTTAGCCTTGCTGGCAAGTGTCCGAGCCATGAAATGCCGCTCGCGCACGCGGCGCAGTTCGGCTTCCTTGGCGTCAATCTCGCGGTTGCGCAGCAGTTGCTGGCCGGGCCGGTTCACGCCGATGAGCGTGTTGGCCGCGACGAACTTGGTTTCCAGGTTCGGCAGCGGGCGCACGCCGCGATTGGGCTGCGTGTCGTCAATCTTCTGGTCCACGATGAGCGAGATGAAGAACCGCATCTTGGCGATCTGGACGGCGATGGGCTGGATGTCCACGCCGTAGATGCAGTTCTCGATCAGGTAGAGCTTGCGGCCATAATCCAGTTCGTTGTGCTCGAAGGCCTCGTTGATGCCGACGATCTGCTGCTCCAGCTCACGCACGGCGCGCTCGCGAACGGTGGCGTCCTCGATCTTTTCGGCGGTCGCCATCGTGTCGCGGACGCGGGCGATCTGGCGCTCCTTCCATTTCTCGTTGCGCGGGTCGAGCTTGCCGAGAATGAAAACGAGTTTGTGCAAAATGCCCATTGGAAACGCGCCCGAGCCAACCGCCGGGTCGAGAGATTTCAGCGAGTCAATGGCGGCAATGAGCGCGTCCACCTCCTTTGGCGTGAACTGGTGCGGTTCGTCGGTGTAGGCGAACAGATGGCGGAGGCGTTGTTCGATGGGATTTGCGCTGCCCAAGGATAACGAACCCACCTCACCCCGGCCCTCTCCCCCCACTCCGCTGCGCTCCGGGGGCGGAGAGGGAGAATCGTTCGCCGCGCTAGGTGCGTTTCGGGCGTCGTGCGCAGTGGAGACGTCCTTTCGCCCGGAGACGGAGGAAGTATCTCCCTCTCCTTGGGGGAGAGGGTCGGGGTGAGGGCGATCCTCCAGCTTCGTTTTCAGGCAAGCAATCAGCGCCTCGTCCACCATGTAATTGACGATTTCGCGCGGGGTGTAGAACGAGCCAGTCTGTTTGCGGGCGGTCGCGCCAGTTTCCGGATTGTAGGCCGCCAGCAGATTTTCAAACACCTTGCCGGACAATTCCGGGTCGAGCGCGACCTCCTGGTCAATGGGCGTGTCTTCCTCGACCGTGAAATTATAGCGGTCGAAAATGTGAATCAGGCCGCGCACGGGCACGCTGCGGAATTTCTTGTCGTTGTAATCCTCGCTCAAGTCCACTTCGCGTTCGCTGCCGAAAAAGAGGAAATCGGGCACGACGGGCTGGCTGTCGGCACGGTCGGAAAAGCCGTCAATGCGTTGATAGCGGGGCTTGGCATCTT
>JACPRI010000356.1 GCA_016190065.1 Verrucomicrobiota bacterium | reverse complement strand
CGAGCGGTGCAAGTGTACTACGACGTCGGCAATTCCACGGACAAAGGCTACGACATCTACAAGGAGATTCGAATGCTCAAAGGGCAAATCTGCGAGTTCCACTTCAAAGACGCGGCGTTCCTGCTCGGGCACGGCCGGATTGATTTCCCCAAGGTTCGCGAAGCGATGGACGAGATTGGATTCAGCGGTTGGGCGCAAATCGAAGCCGCCGCGCCGAAGGATCTGGTCTCCGACTACCAGGCGAATCTCAAGTACCTACGGACCGTCTTTTCCTGATACGGACAAATCTCCGCGGAGCCGTGGCCGAGAAGGCGAAATCACGAAGCCAGAGCGGCGCGAGCAAACAGAGATCGTTGCCTGAATTACTCGATCTTCTGGCGCCGATCACGCGGGCTGATTGCAGTCCATGCTTGATTTGCGTTTTTAACGTCGGGTAGATTCCCGGCATGTTATCCCGGCTCGGAACTGCGCCCTCAGAATCGCGCGCCTCACCGAAGTTCCGATCGACGTTTACAAACAGGTCCCAAGTCACGCGATGAAGAATTCTGAGGTGCGAATCGAAAAGGATGCCATGGGTGAAGTGCGCGTGCCCGCCTGGGCGCTCTGGGCCGCGCAGACGCAGCGGGCGGTGGAGAACTTTCCCATCAGCGGACTGCGCTTTTCGCGCGCGTTCATCCGCGCCCTCGGCCTGGTGAAAATGTGCGCCGCCAAGGTGAATCAGGAATTGGGCTTGCTCGGCGAAAAACAGGCGAGTGTCATTATCCCGGCAGCTCGCGAAGTTGCGGACGGCCAGTGCGACGAACATTTCCCGATTGACATCTTTCAAACCGGCTCCGGCACCTCGACGAACATGAACGCCAACGAAGTGATCGCCAATCGCGCGATTGAATTGTTGGGCGGCCAACGCGGTGACAAAAAGCTCGTGCATCCGAACGATCACGTAAACGCGGGCCAATCGTCGAATGACGTCATCCCCGCTTGCATCCACATCGCCGCGGCGATGCAGGTGCGGGAGCAGCTCATCCCCGCGTTGCAACATTTGCAGAAGACTTTAAGCGCCCAAGCAGCCGAGTTTGACAACGTGCCAAAGACCGGGCGCACGCATTTGATGGACGCCATGCCCGTGCGGTTGGGACAGGAGTTCGGCGGTTATGCGGCGCAGATTGAACTGGGCCTCGAGCGCTTGGAAAGCGTCCTGCCGCGTTTGTGCGAACTGGCGTTGGCGGGCACAGCGGTCGGGACGGGCATCAATACGCACAAGGAATTTGGGCGCCGCATCGCCGCAGCTCTGGAATTAGAAACCAAAATCCCGTTCAAAGAAACGCGCAATCACTTCGCCGCCCAGGCCACGTTGAACACACTCACGGAACTGAGCGGCGCGCTGAAGACGCTCGCCACCGCGCTCTTCAAAATCGCCAATGACCTGCGCTGGATGAATTCAGGCCCGCAGGCCGGCCTGCAGGAGATTCGCTTGCCGGCGCTCCAGCCCGGCTCGTCGATCATGCCGGGGAAGATCAATCCCGTTATTTGCGAAGCGCTGATGATGGTGTGCATGCAGGTGATGGGAAGCGATCTCACCTGCACGCTGGCGGACGCGTCGGGCAACTTTGAGCTCAACGTGGCCATGCCGGTCGTCGCGCACAATCTGCTCCAGTCGCTCACGATTTTGGCCAACGGCTCGCGCGTTTTTGCCGACAAGTGTGTCGCCGGCATCGTTGCCAATCGCGACCACATGGCGCGGATCGCGGCGCAGAACGCGATTTTGGCCACAGCGCTGACACCCCACATTGGCTACGACAAGGTCGCCACCGCCATCAAGACGGCGATGAGTGAAAATAAAACCATCCGGGAGGTGGTGCTGGCGATGGGCTTGATGGAAACGAAGAAGCTGGACGAAATCCTTAACGTCCGATTGCTGACGGAGGGCGGGTTTGTCGAGGGCGTCTCCGGGGGCGGATAAAACTCATTCAAGAATTACGTCACGTTCGTGGAAGTTTATTCACACGATGTTCTGTTGGTCGGGGGTGGAGGCGCGGGACTGCGCGCGGCCATCGCCGTGGCGGAAACCGATCCCAAACTAAATGTCGCCGTGGTCTCCAAAGTTTATCCGATGCGCAGCCACACGGTATCGGCGGAAGGCGGAGCGGCGGCAGTGGCCCGGCCCGACGACAGCCTGGATGAGCATGCTTACGACACGATTTCCGGCGGAGATTGGCTCTGCGACCAGGATGCCGTCGAGGCCTTCGTCAAGGAATCCGTCGAGGAGATGGTGCAATTGGAACATTGGGGTTGTCCTTGGAGCCGCGAGCCGGACGGACATATCGCCGTTCGCCCCTTCGGCGGAATGAAAAAAATGCGCACGTGGTTCGCCGCCGACAAGACCGGATTCCACATGCTCCACACGCTGTTCCAGACGTCTCTTAAATACAGCGGGATCATCCGATATGACGAATCGTTCGTCACGAAGCTGTTGGTCGATGACGGCCGCGTTCAAGGCGTTGTCGCGATCGAACTCAAATCCGGAAAAATCCTGGCGATCCTGGCCAAGGCTGTGATCCTGTGCACGGGCGGTTGCGGCAAGGTGTTTCCCTTTACGACCAATGCCAACATCAAAAACGGCGACGGCATGGCGTTGGCCTACCGCGCTGGCGTGCCGCTCAAAGACATGGAATTCGTTCAGTACCATCCCACCGGCCTGCCCTTTACCGGCATCCTCATCACCGAGGCGGCGCGCTCCGAAGGCGGCTGGATGCTCAACAAAGACGGCTACCGCTATCTCCAGGACTACGACCTCGGTACGCCGCAGCCCAAGCCGGTGTTTCGCTCCATGGAATTGGGGCCGCGCGACCGGCTTTCCCAGGCCTTCGTCAAAGAGCAGGAGAAGGG
>JACPRI010000388.1 GCA_016190065.1 Verrucomicrobiota bacterium | reverse complement strand
GTCATCCTCCGGTTGCGGACGCAGAATCGGAGCGACCAAACTCATCTGCCGTCGCTCACGCCGGTCTGGCGAGGAGCGGAGTTCCAAGAGCGCGAGATTTACGATCTTTACGGAATCATTTTTGACGGACACCCGGATTTGCGGCGGATTCTGATGTGGGACGGTTTTCAGGATTATCCGATGCGCAAGGATTACGTGGAGCCCGACGATTACGAATACGAACCCACGCCGCACGATCGCGTGCTGGAGAAGGCCAGAACGCATCATTCTGAACAGAGCGGTCCCGCGCCGAGTCGTTAAAGCGGTGGAGCGTTGAAGCGTTACAGCGTCAAATGAATCGAAGGGTAATTGGATTGGCGCGCTCGAGGAGATGCTCGGAAGTTTTGACAAGGGGCTTTCAACCATTGAGACTGGATCCATGACAAAGGATGAAATCAAACGCCGCCTGGAGGAGCGACCGTTTCGGCCGTTCAAGGTGCGAGTCGCGGGCGATGGCGAATACGAGGTGCCCTCAGGAGACCATGTCAGCCTGCACCCCAACGGCCGTTTGCTCATCATTCACCTCGACACTGGCGGCACGGCCATCATCGATGTTCCACTCATAACCTCGGTGCACGTCAAGGAAACGGTTTGAATCCATCCAATGAGCGCAACTCTTGAAGTCGTGTCTCGATCCGCAGCGCAGCCGCCGAATTACGAAATTCGCCCCAAAGTTTCCCCGACGGGCGAAATCGAAAGCGACCTGCTGGAGATCGCCATGGGACCCCACCATCCTTCGACGCACGGCGTGTTTCGGATGGACGTGATCCTGGACGGCGAACGCGTCGTCAAGCTCAAGCCCGTGTTCGGCTATTTGCACCGCAATCATGAAAAGATCGCCGAAGGCACGACTTACCTCGGATCCATGCCGTACACGGACCGGCTGGATTATTTTTGTTCGATGACCAACAACTGGGCTTACGCGCTCAGCGTCGAGAAACTCGCCGGTTTGCAGCCGCCCGAACGCGCCGAGTACATCCGTGTCATCGTCGGTGAGCTGACGCGTCTGATCAACCACACCTGTCTGCTCGGCTTTTTAGTCCAGGACATGGGCGCGCTCGGCACGCCGCTCATGTATGCGTTCCGCGAACGCGAAAAGATTCTCGATCTGTTCGAAGCGCTGAGCGGCTCGCGGATGATGTGCAATTACATGCGGTTCGGCGGTTGCCGAGTCGATTTGTCGCCGGGCTGGATTGAGGAAGCCAAACGCGTCGTGGACGATTACCCGCGCTTCCTGGACGAGTACGACCGGCTCATGTCCGAAAACGAAATTCTGCTCGCTCGAACGCAAGGAGTCGGCGTCCTCCCGGCCGAACTCGCGATCAACGCCAGCGTCACCGGGCCGGGGCTCCGGGCCAGCGGCGTGAACTACGACCTCCGGAAAGTGGACCAATACGGCATCTACGACCGTTTCGATTTCCGCGTTCCGCTGGGCGATCATGGCGACGTGTACGACCGATACATGCTGCGCTTCCTGGAAATGCGGGAGTCTGTGAAAATCCTGAAGGCCGCGCTGCGCGATATTCCGGCGGGGCCGATCATGGACCCGAAAGCGAAGATTCGAGGCTTCCGCCCCAAAGCGGGCGAAGCCTATGGCCGCATCGAGGCGCCCAAAGGCGAGCTGGGCTTTTATCTCATCAGCGACGGCTCGCCCAATCCGTATCGTTATCGGGTGCGGCCGCCGAGCCTTATCAATTTGACGATTCTAGAGGACATGTGCCTCGGTCACACCGTGCCGGACGTGGTCATCATCCTGGGCAGCGTCGATATCGTGCTCGGTGAGGTGGACCGGTGAGCCTGGCTTGCGGAGCGTGGGACAAAAAACGCCCGATCCGTGGACGAGAACCTTCCTTGCAATAATTCCGGTGTTTTCGTTAATTGCCCCATGCAAAATTAACTATGCTCGGCACTGGCATCATCAAAGGTCTGGCCGAGACGGCCAAGAACTTCATTGGCAGTTATGTGGATACCGACCGTCTCATCACGGTTCAGTATCCGGAAGAACGGCTGCCGCTGAAGGAAAACGCGCGCAATTTTCCCTTTCTGGTCTATGACGGAGGCGATCACGAGAAGGGGTTGCGTTGCGTGGCGTGCAAGATTTGCGAGAAGGAATGCCCGCCGCAGTGCATTTACATTGTCCTGGAGCGTGACGAAAAGGGCAAACCCCAGAAGCATCCCAAGGTGTTCGACATCGACGTCTCGGTTTGCATGAGCTGCCAGATCTGCGTCGAAGTCTGCCCGTTCGATGCGATCAAAATGGACACCGAGTATGAGTTGAGCAATGACGACCGATTTGGCAGCTTGCTCCAGAACAAGCGTCAGCTCGCCAAGTCCAACGCCTACTACCACAAAATCCACCCGGTCGAGGCCGAAGAGGTCGATTCGAGGTTGGCGGCAGAGAACGCCAGAGTTGAGGCGAAGGCGAAGGCCGAGGCAGAAGCCAAAGCCAAAGCGGCCGCTGCGCCCAAACCCGCCGCACCGCCCCCGGCCGCCAGACCCAATCCCGCGCCCCAGCCCGTGCCTGCCTGATGCGTTTCTCAGGGACCATAGCCGACGTCAGGGAGCACGCCGACTACGCGAATTTCAAATTTGAAATTTCAAATTTGAAACGGGGAGACCGCTCCCTTTTCTGGTTCTTCGCTATTTCCAGTGGCTGCCATGGTAGCGGTTCGGACAGCTCGTTCCGCCGCGGCCTTCCTTCTCCCTTGAGGGAGAGGGACAGGGTGAGGGTGAAACCGTTGGACAAATCAAGGACCTTGGAAAGCCCGGGCGCTTCTCCCACACCCCAGCCCTCACCCGCTAGGAGAGGGAGAACCGCCAAAGAAAACAGCGAGGAATCACTTTCATCCTGAACTCAACGCGCACCATGCCAGAAACGCTCGACCAAATCTTCGTGCTGCTGAAGCATTGGATCGTCGCCCATTTTCCGGCGGCGCTCCAGCCCTTGGTCTCCGCGCTGCTTTCGATCTCCGCGATCATTCTCGCGTTTGCCCTGTTGTTCGCGATTGCGACGATTCTCGAACGGAAGGGTCTGGGCCGGATTCAGAATCGTTACGGCCCGAACCGCGTCGGTCCGTATGGATTCTTCCAGCCCGTCGCGGATGGGTTGAAGATGTTGATCAAAGAGGACATCGTGCCGGGCGGCGCCGATCGTGTGGTCCACTTCCTGGCGCCGATCGCGCTGGTCGTGCCGGTCTTGCTCGCGTTTTCCGTTTTGCCCTATGGCCGCAACATGGCGCCGATCGATCTCGACGCCGGCATCGTCTTCTTCTTCGCGGTGGGCGCCGGAACGGAATTGGCCGTCTTCATGGCCGGCTGGTCCAGCCGCAACAAATACTCCTTGCTCGGCGCGATGCGCGCCATCGGTCAGATGATCAGTTACGAGATCCCGCTGATTCTCTCGTCGATCACCGTGATTATGCTGACCGGGTCGCTCCGCCCGGTGGACATCGTGGAAGCGCAGGCCGGTTACTGGGGCGGGCTCCCGGCCTGGCACGTGTTCACGCCGTGGGGATTGGCCGGGTTCGTTCTGTTCCTCATTGCCGCGACCGCCGAATCGAATCGAGCTCCGTTTGACCTCCCGGAAGGCGAATCCGAAATCATCGCCGGCTATTTCATCGAGTACTCGGGCTTCAAGTTTGCGCTGTTTTTTATGGGGGAATACTTTGGCATGTTTGCGATCAGCGGTCTGGCGATCACGCTGTTTCTCGGTGGGTGGCACGCGCCGCTATCCTTTTTTGAAGGAGCGATGCCGTCCTACGTCTGGTTTTTCGCGAAGCTCTTCGGCATCCTCGCGCTGTTCATTTGGCTCCGGGGCACGCTGCCCCGTCTGCGCATGGATCAGCTCATGAACTTTGCGTGGAAATTCATGCTGCCGATGGCGCTGATCAACATTGGGGCCGCCGGACTCTGGCGCTTTTTGCCGAACGGCGCGACCCGCTGGCTGGTGTGTTCGCTGCTGGTCTTCGGGCCCTTCGTCGCGCTGGGGCGGGGTTTGGCGGCCAAGCGACACTGGAAACCAAGGACGTATCGCTTCGCCGAGTGAAGCTCAGGAATGGACTGAAGCTAATTTCAAATTTGAAATCTCAAATCTCAAATTAACGGAATGGACCCGGTATTCTGCATCCTGGCGCTGGTGACGGCGGCAAGCGCGATCGCGGCGGTGAGTCTGCGCCGACTGGTCCACTGCGCGTTGTGCCTGGTGGTGACGTTCGTCGGACTGGCCGCGCTCTACCTCCAACTGAACGCGCAGTTCGTCGGTTTCGCGCAAATCCTGGTCTATGTCGGCGCCGTCGCCATCCTGATTGTCTTCGCGATTTTGCTCACGCGCGGCAGCGACAGCCCGCCGCAATCCATTTTTTCTTCCTCGTGGGTCGTTGGAGTCGGGGTGGCCGTGCTCGCCTTCGGCGCGCTGGCTTTCTCGGTCTGGACAAGCTCGGTCATTTACCGCCCGGCCCCGCCTGCCCCGCAGCCGACGGTCCGCGAACTGGGCGAACAACTCATGACCCAGTACGTGCTGCCGCTGGAAGTCATCGGCCTGCTCCTGACCGCCGCATTGATCGGGGCCGTGATCATCGCGATGCGGGAAGGACCTGCGCGGCACAAATCGGAGTCCATCGCCCATCGCCCATTGCCCATCCCCCATCCCAAATGACTCCGCTTCACCATTACCTCATCCTGTCAGCCTTGCTCTTCTGCATCGGCCTGGCCGGGGCGCTGACACGGCGAAACGCGATCATTGTGCTGATCGGCGTCGAGCTGATGCTGAACGCGGCGAACTTGAATTTCATTGCGTTCTGGCGCTACGGCCCGCACCCGGAAGCGGCGACGGGGATCCTGTTCGTTCTCTTCTCCATCGGCATCGCGGCGGCGGAAGCGGCTGTGGGCCTGGCCTTGATCATCGCCATTTACCGGCACTACAAGACGACCAATCTGGATCAGATTGATTCGATGAAAGGGTGAAGAAAACTTGCCGTCGTGCGGATCATCGAATACAGTTTTGCCATATGAGTCATACAATTACAATACGTCTTAACAAAAACCTGGCCGACTGGCTGGCTGAGACCGCCCGCCGCACGGGCGTGTCCCAGGGCAAGGTCGTCCGGGATCAATTGGAAAAGGCCAAGGCCTCGGTCGGCAGCCGTCCCCATATGCGTTGGGCCGGATGCACGAGCGGTCCAAAAGACCTGTCCATACGGAAAGGCTTTTCCAAGGGATGAAGGGTATTGCCGACACGGGTTTCCTGGTAGCGTTCGCCAACCGCCGAGACGCACACCATGAGTGGGCCTTGAGCTTGGAAACGCAGTTGACTTTGCCGCTCCTGACGTGTGAAGCCGTCCTGGCCGAGGCGGCGTTTCATCTCCAGGACACGCGCATCGTCCTGGGCCTGCTCCAGGATCAGATGATCGCCATCGCGTTTGATAGCAACGACCACTTGCCGCATCTGATCTTGCTTGCGGAACGCTACGCAGATCGGAAACCGGACTTCGCCGACCTGTGTTTGATCCGGATGAGTGAACTGAACCCTGACCACGCGATCATCACCACCGACCGCGAGGATTTTCGCGTCTATCGCCGGAACAAGCGCGAAACCATCCCTTTGATTTGTCCACCGGAGGAATAGAACGCCGTTGAAATGAATTGGATAGTGCACAACCTCTGGCTCATCCCCGCCTTGCCCTTGTTGGCGGCGGCGCTGACGGCTTTCGTGAAGCAACGCCACCGCGCGTTCGCCGCATCGGTGGCGATTGGCTCGATGGTCTTGGCTTTGGTCCTGTCCTGCGCCGCGTTTGTCACGACCCTGGGCCACGGCCGATTGATCCGCGAAACGCTGAGCTTTGACTGGTTCGAACTCGGAGGAACCACGCTTAGGCTCGGTTGGGTGCTCGATCCGCTGACCGCGGTGATGCTCGTCATGGTCACCTTCGTCGGGTTGCTCATTTTCATCTACAGCGTCGGATACATGGCGAAGGACGGGAATTTCACGCGCTTCTTCTGCTTCCTGGCGCTGTTCGCGGCGGCGATGCTCGGGGTCGTCATTTCGAACAATCTTTTGCTTTTGTTCATTTGCTGGGAACTGGTGGGCTTCACATCCTACATGCTCATCGGCTTCTGGTATCACAAGCCGAGCGCGGCGGCGGCGGCCAAGAAAGCGTTCATCACCACGCGCGTGGGCGACATCGGTTTCTTCCTGGGCATGCTCTGGCTCTATTCGGAAACGGGCACGCTGCTCTTTTATGACGGCGGCAACGGCTGCCTGGAGCAAACGGCGCTGGCCAAATTGGTGGCTCAGACCACGACGCTAGGCCTGGCCGCTTCGACCGGCATTGCGTTGCTGATTTTCTGCGGCGCGATCGGCAAGTCCGGCCAGGTGCCGCTGCACGTCTGGTTGCCCGATGCGATGGAAGGCCCGACGCCTGTCAGCGCCCTCATCCACGCGGCAACGATGGTCGCGGCCGGAGTGTTTCTCGTGGCGCGAGTTTATCCGTTGATGCAGGCGGTGCCGAATGTTGAGGGGAAAGAGGCCATCGCCGTGGAAGCTAAGACAAGCCTCACCCCGGCCCTCTCCCTTTCCGAAAGGGCGAGGGAGAACACAATCCCGCGCCCAAGCCAACCTGCGACTCAGGCCACAACCGCCGCCGCAAACGCCTCTCCCCCTCTCCCCAGGGGAGAGGGCCGGGGTGAGGGGGAAGGGACGCATGAAACCGAAGCGCACGCCAAAGTTTCCACCGCCCTCAAAGTCGTGACGTGGGTCGGCGCGATCACCGCGGTGTTCGCCGCGCTGATCGCTGTGGCGCAAACGGACATCAAACGCATCCTGGCGTACTCGACGGTTTCGCAATTGGGTTACATGATGATGGGCCTTGGGGTTGGAGGCGTGGCGGTCGGGATGTTTCACTTAATCACGCACGCCTTTTTCAAGGCGTTGCTCTTCCTTGGGGCTGGCTCGGTGATTCACGGGTGCCACGACGAACAGGACATTCGGCGTATGGGCGGATTGTCGCAGTTTATGCCGATCACATCTGCCACCTACGCCATCGGCATGATGGCGCTTGCCGGGGTGCCGCTCTTCGCCGGCTTCTGGAGCAAAGACGAGATTCTCCACAGCGCGGCGCACTGGAGCGTTTCGCCGGGGCCGTTTTGGCTGGGGGTGTTCGGCGCGCTGCTCACCGCGTTCTACATGACGCGGCAGGTTTGTTATGTGTTCTATGGACAAAGTAGGGCAGGCATCCTGCCTGCCCAAAGTGTTCAGCACAGCCCCCATCATGATAGATTGACTGCGTCGTCCACTGGAGGTTCACACGCCGTAGAGGGTCAGGCTGGAAGCCTGACCTACGTTGCGCACGAAAGTCCGCCGGTCATGACCGTGCCGCTCATCGTGCTCGCGATCTTTGCGGCGGTGCTCGGTTTCCTTGGGACGCCGGCCTGGCCCTGGTTTCACGATTATTTGACCGGACATACCGAACCGTCCGGTCTGGGGACGCTATTCCAGTGGGAAACATTTTCCATCATGGCGCTTTCGATCATGGTCGTGGTTGTGGGGGTGTTCGCCGCCTGGCGGCTCTACGGCCACGAGCCCGTCAAATCCGCCAACGATCCCGATCCTCTGGAACGAGTTCAGCCCAATGTCTTCGAGGTTCTGCGCGGGAAGTTCTACGTCGATGAACTCTACGAAGCGAGTGTCATCCGGTTCAACGCCTGGAGTGCCTGGCTCTCGGACCGCCTGGATCGTTCCCTCTGGAACGGCCTGGTGAAGGTGATTGCTTATCTGATCCTTGGATTCTCGTGGATCACCCGACTGATCGATGAATTTGTGGTGAACCTGGGATTTGACAAAGGCTGCGGCGGGATTCGGCGCGGCGGAAAACTCGCGACGCTCTGGCAGGCCGGCCAGGTGCAGCCTTACATGCGCGTGATCGGGCTGGCGCTGGTCGCGCTGGTGTTGCTGCTCACGTGGGGAGGGGGGAAATGAATGGGGTTGAATTTCCTTTTCTGACCGCCTTAACGCTGGTTCCGCTCCTCGGTGGAATTGTGCTGATCGGGCTTGGCTCCGAGAGCCGAAAGCTGGCACGAGGCCTGGCGTTGACGGCGGCGGTCATCGCGCTCTCCCTTGGTGTCCTGACCTGGCTCAATTTCGATTCGAGTTTGCCGGACATCCAATTCG
>JACPRI010000361.1 GCA_016190065.1 Verrucomicrobiota bacterium | reverse complement strand
CTGGAGGCGCATGACGATTGAAGCAGGAAAATGTCGAGCAATTCTCGATGACGCGTTTCTGGGGCTCGCTCATTGGCCCACGCTTCTTCTCTTTGAGTTCTTTGTGCTCTTCTGCGGCTACCCAAATTCTGGATTCAGCGTGAACGGCATTCTGGCGTACTTGAGAGATCCTCCAGGGGAAACGAAGCAAAACTCTGCTTGGCAATTGGGGCTTTGAGGGGCTAGATTCTGCCACGTAGCCCGTTCAGACTTTAGCCCTTTACGCTGGATGAAACGAATCGCTTTCTTCGTCGGCGCTCTGGTGAGCGCAACCCAACCTCAGTTCGCCGCGCCCGCCGATAAACCGGTCGCCAACACGACCAACACTGTCAGCTTCTACAAACAAATCCGCCCCATCCTTCAGGCCAATTGCCAGGGCTGCCATCAACCGGCCAAGGCCAAGGGCGGTTACGTCATGACCGAGTTCGAGCGCCTGCTCGCGCCC
Source organism: Verrucomicrobiota bacterium (assembly GCA_016190065.1). GTDB lineage: Bacteria > Verrucomicrobiota > Verrucomicrobiia > Limisphaerales > SIBE01 > VHCZ01. Next base: position 13,025 of record JACPRI010000361.1, on the reverse strand, counting down.
GGTGACAGCGGTGAAAAACCGGTCGTGAGCGGCAAACCCGAAGCCAGTCATCTCCTCAAACAGATCACTCCGGTCAAAGGCGAGGCGGAAATGCCGAAAGGCAAGCCGCCGCTGACGGAGCCGGAGATCGATCTCGTCCGCCGATGGATCGCGGAAGGCGCGAAGGACGACACGCCGCCCAATGCGCGCGAGCGCTTCGACAACGAGCACCCCCCCGTCTATACGCGTCCGCCGGTCATCACGTCGCTGGATTATTCTCCGGATGGATCGCTCATCGCGGTGGCGGGCTTCCATGAAGTGCTGTTGCACAAGGCCGATGGATCGGGTTTGGCCGGGCGGTTGGTCGGCCTGTCCGACCGGCTGCAAACGGTCCGGTTTTCCCCGGACGGGAAATTCCTCGCGGCCGCCGGCGGCCAGCCCGCACGGATGGGCGAAGTGCAAATCTGGGACGTGGAGAATCGGAAGCTGGTGGTGTCGGTCCCGGTCAGCTACGACACGGTCTATGGCGTGAATTGGTCGCCGGACGGAAAGCTCGTTTCGTTCGGCTGCGCGGATAACACGGTGCGGGCCATCGAAGCGGCGACGGGCAAGCCGGTCCTCCAGCAAGGTTCCCACAACGACTGGGTGCTCGACACGGTCTTCTCCAAGGACGGGTCGCACGTCATTTCCGTCGGACGCGACATGAGCGCCAAGTTGACGGAAACGGCCTCGCAGCGGTTCCTCGACAATATCACTTCGATCACCCCCGGCGCATTGCGGGGCGGCATCCAGAGCGTGGCGCGGCATCCGGCGAAGGATGAGATTCTGGTCGGCGGCTCGGATGGGATTCCGCAAATCTATCGCGTCTTCCGCCAGACCGCCCGCAAGATCGGCGACAATGCCGCGTTGATTCGCCGGTTCCCGGCGATGGAGGGCCGCCTTTTCAGCGTGGATTACAGCGCCGATGGCAAACGCATCGCGGCCGGCGCCAGCCTGGACGCGCACGGCGCGGTGAACATTTACGACGCCGTGTTCGATTCAACCATCCCGACGAACCTGGTGAAGTCGCTGGAGAAGGAAGTCTTCGCCCAAAGCGCGGAAGAAAAGGCCGCCATCGAGAAATACGTTACTTCCGATGTGAAACTGGTGGCGGCGGCAACCTTCACGAACGCCGCGATCTATGCGATTAGTTTCAGCCCGGACGGCAAGCAGGTGGCGGCGGGCGGCAACGATGGTCTCGTGCGGCTGATCGAGGCCGAATCGGGAAAGGTGATAAAGGAATTTGCCGCCGCGCCGGTGAGCCACGCTGCTGTTGCAGAGCAATCAGAAGTCAGAAATCAGAAGTCAGAAATCAGTCAGAGCCTCCTCACGTCGGCTGCTACCGAGACGGTCAAGGAATCGCTGCCGAAAGGCGCAGAGGTCACCGCCCTCGAAGTCGAGCCGTCGCAGATTCGGCTCGCGCGCCGCAACGAACATGTCCAGCTCATCGTCACGGCCAAACTTGCTTCGGGCGACAGTGCGGACGTGACCCGGCTCGCGTCGTATTCGGTCAGCGACAATCTAGGTGAAGTTTCCGAGCGAGGCCGGTTCACGGTTCGAAAGAACGGATCGGGTTCGATCCAGGTTGCTCTGGCGGGAAAGGGCGCGAAGGTCCCGGTGGAATTGGCCGGCCTGAAGGACGCGTTCGAGGCGGACTTCGTGCGGGACGTGAACCCGGTGCTCTCGAAATTGGGCTGCAGCGCCGGCACCTGCCACGGTTCCAAGGATGGCAAGAACGGCTTCAAACTTTCCCTGCGCGGTTACGATCCGATTTTCGACGTGCGGGCGTTCGCCGACGATCTGGCGGCGCGCCGCGTCAACCTCGCCTCCCCTGATGACAGCTTGATGTTATTGAAAGCCACGGGCGCAGTGCCGCACGAAGGCGGGCAACGGACCACCATGGATTCCGAGTATTACGCCATTCTGCGCCAGTGGATCACGGAAGGCGCGGTGCTCAATTCCGATTCCGCGCGCGTGACGCGCATTGAAATCATGCCGAGAAATCCGACCGTGCAAGACGTCGGCGCGCGCCAGCAAATGCGGGTCGTGGCGACTTATGCCGACGGCTACACGCGCGACGTCACGGCTGAGGCGTTCATTGACAGTGGCAACATGGACATTGCGGCGGCGGATCCGTCCGGCTTGATCACGACGTTGCGCCGGGGCGAAGCGCCAATTCTGGCCCGTTACGAAGGGGCTTATGCGGCCACCACACTCACCGTCATGGGCGATCGCACGGGCTTTGTTTGGAAAGACCAACCGGCGAACAATCGCGTCGATCAACTCGTCGCCGCGAAGTGGAAGCGGATGAAGATTCTGCCGAGCGACCTGTGCACGGACACGGAATTCATTCGCCGCGTGTATCTGGATTTGGTTGGGCTTCCGCCCAGCGCCGAAGAAGTCCGCCTGTTTCTCGAAGACACACCGGAGGTGCAAATCAAGCGCGACGCATTGGTCGAGCGGCTCATGGCCAGTCCGGAGTTTGTCGATCATTGGTCGAACAAATGGGCGGACCTGCTGCAAGTGAACCGCAAGTTCCTCGGGGAGCCCGGCGCGCAACTTTTCCGCGACTGGATTCGCAAAGAAATCGAAAACAACACGCCGTACGACGAATTCGTCCGCAAAATCCTGACCGCGTCCGGCTCGAACAAGGAAAACCCGGCCGCCTCCTACTTCAAAGTGTTGCGCGGGCCGACAGAGACGATGGAGAACACGACGCACCTTTTCCTGGGCACGCGGTTCAATTGCAACAAATGCCACGACCATCCGTTCGAGCGCTGGACGCAGGATCAGTATTACCACCTCGCTTCGTTCTTCGCGCAAGTGGACTTCAAGAAGGACCCCGCGAGCGGGGATAAGATGATCGCCGGCACCGCCGTGGAAGGAGCCAAACCGCTGTTCGAAATCGTGGCCGACAAGAAGGAAGGCGACGTCAAACACGACCGCACCGGCAAAGTCGCTCCGCCGGATTTCCCGTATCCCGCCAAGTTCAGCCTGGGCAACACCAACGAAACGCGCCGTGAAAAGCTCGCGTCCTGGTTGACCTCGTCCGACAACCGCTACTTCGCGCTCAGTTACGTGAACCGCTTGTGGGGCTACTTGATGGGCGTGGGCTTGATTGAGCCGCTCGATGATATCCGCGCCGGCAATCCGCCGAGCAATCCGGAGCTGCTGGACTATCTCGCGCGGGAGTTCATCCAAAGCGGTTTCAACACGCGGCACATTCTCCGCTTGATCTGCCAGTCCCGCGTTTACCAACTTTCGATCACGACGCACGAATGGAACGCCGATGACAAAATCAATTTCTCCCACGCCATGGCGCGGCGGTTGCCCGCGGAGGTACTGGTGGACGCGGTTTTTCGCGTGACGGGCTCCACGCCGCTTTTCCCCGGTCTGCGACCCGGGACGCGCGCCGGGCAGTTGCCGGACTCGGCCGTGGATTTGCCCAGCGGCTTCCTCGCCAATCTGGGCCGTCCGCCCCGCGAGAGCGCGTGCGAGTGCGAACGCAGCAACGACATTCGGCTCAGCTCGGTCATGTCGCTCCTGAGCGGACCGGCAGTCTCGGCCGCCGTGAACGATCCGCGCAACGAGCTGGCGGCGCTCGTTCGGAGCGAGCCGGATGACCGAAAGCTCGCGCAGGAGGTTTTCCTCCGCGTCCTCAACCGCCCGGCCTCGGACAAGGAAATCGATTCCGCGCTCGCGACGATGAACGAGATGGCGCCAGAACACACCCGTCTCACCAGCGAGCTGGCCAAAGCGGAAGCTGCCTGGGCGGTCACGAAGCAAAAACGCGAGAAGGAGCGCTCCGAAGCCGTTGCCAAAGCTGAAGCGGAGTTGACCGCTTATTTGTCGGAACGCGCGCCAAAAACTGCGGCAATAGAACGTGAGCGCCAGGAAAAAATCGCGGCCGCTGAACTGTCCGTTAAAGAAGCCGAACCTTCTTTGCCCGGAAAGCTGTCCGGGTGGGAAGGCGAACTGGCGGAGGAGCGATTCGAGACCCGGTGGATTCCTCTCGCGTTGAACGATGTCAAAGGCACCGGATCGGTCAAACTTGAAAAGCTGGCCGACGGCTCGGTGCGGTCCTCGGGAAGCAAAGGCGAGCTGCCCAGTTACATCGTGACCGGCGAGACTCCCCTAACCAAGATCACCGGGGTGAAGCTCGAAGTCTTGCCGGACGAAAGTTTGCCGGCGTTTGGTCCGGGCTTCAAAGACGGCAACTTCTTCCTGAGCGAAATCGGGGTCGAAGCCGGCAACAAGACGAATGCGGCGAAGCTGGCCAAGATCAAGATCAAGGATGGCCGCACGGACCTGATCGAGGACAAGTATGACCTGAAGCACGTCTTCGACGGGAGAAGCGAACAAGGCCGCGCGGAAGGGTGGACGATCGGGTACTCGAAAGTCGGAGAAGCGCATTGGGCGGCGTTCGAGTTCGAGAAACCAATTGCGGAAAAGGACGGCGCAGCCTTGAAAATCACTCTCCAGCACGCCTACCAGGCGCCGTACGAGATCGGACGCTTCCGGCTGTGGATCACAACGAGTCCGAAGCCGATGGCAGAAGGGCTCCCTTCGGATGTTGCGGAGGCATTGAAAACTCCGCCGTTGGTGCGGACGCCTCAGCAGGCGTCGAAGGCACTGGATTACTACCGCCCACTCGACGCGGAGATGCGGAAGCTGGAGCAGGCGCTGGCGCTGGCTCAGAAACCGTTGCCGGAAGATCAGAAATTGAAGGAATTGGAAATGAACCTGGCGCGCGCGGCCCGGCCGGTCCAGACCGATCCGGCTTTGGTCCAGATGCGTCAGGACATGGAACTGAGCACGAAGCAGCTCAAGAACCGCCGTCTCACCGGCACGCAGGATCTGGCCTGGGCGCTGATCAACACGCCGGCGTTTTTGTTCAACCGATGATCCCGACACGGAAACCACTTCAACGCAGACGCGAGAGACGGCGTGTCTGTTCTCGCACGCGTTCCGCGCGTGGCTCAGTTCCGGGATTCCTGAAGATTGGATTTCGCGCCATGCTCGAACACTTCGGCCAGGATCGTCTGCCGCTGTTCCGAGGACAGATAGTGTTCTCCGGCCAGTGTGGCGTGGAGAAGTTCCAGTTCGGCCTCGATCTCTTCGAGCTAGATCCCCTGCAGATTTGGTGTCAGTTCATGAAGTCGCGCGAGAATGGCCAACTCCTCGCCATCGGCGATGATCTGCGTCAGGTAAGCACGATGGAAACGCCGATCGGCCTCAGTTGGAGCTTGCAGAACCATGAGCTTGTCGGACGCCGCGCGGAACTCTTTGACGCGCTCGAACCAGCGCGCGGCCTAGCGTCCAAGGTGTTCGGCTCGCTCGACGGTAGCGCTGTGCCGTTGTTCTGCCGCCAGACGCGCTGTCTTCCAGCGCTCCGATGCCGTGCTCATACCGGGAAAGTGCCAGCGCTCACACTGGGTGTAAAGTCAGGAGCCGCCCCTTCGTCCTAACTCATTCAACCGATTTAACGATTTAACCTTGTAACGCTTAACGCCGAACCCCTAACCCCAAGAAAGCATATGCTACGTATCCCTGGTGAATTTTGCACGGACCTGTGTGACGCCAACATGAAGTTGACCCGCCGGGATCTCCTCCGGATTGGCGGCTCGAGCATTCTGGGCCTGTCGCTCGGATCCATGTTTCAACTGAGCGCCCGCGCCAAGGAAGCCCGCGATAAAGGCGGCGGACCAGGCTGGGGGAAAGCCAAAAGTGTTATCATGGTTTATCTCCAGGGCGGCCCGAGCCATCTCGACCTGTGGGACCCGAAGGAAAACGTCGAGGACAAGATTCGCAGTCCGTTCAAGCCAATCCCCACGAAGATTCCCGGCGTCAACTTCACGGAAATCTTGCCGCAGCTCGCGAAGGTGAACGACAAGTTCACGATGATCCGGTCGATGAGCTATACCCCGAACGGTCTCTTCAATCACACGGCGGCGATTTACCAAATCATGACCGGCTACACAACCGACAAGGTCAGCCCTTCCGGCCAGTTGGAGCCGCCGAATCCGAAAGATTTCCCGAACTTCGGCTCGAACATTGTTCGGTTGAAACCGGTGACAGACCCGATGCTCCCGTTCGTCATGCTTCCGCGCCCGCTCCAGGAAAGCAACGTCGTCGGCAAAGGCGGCACGGCTGGTTTCCTCGGCAAGGCTTTCGATCCTTATTATCTCTTCCCCGACGGCGATGACATGGACATGACGAAGATGGACAAGGTCAAGACGGACGACCTCAAGCTGCCGCAGGAAGTGTTCGCGATGCGCTTGCAACGGCGCGCTCGGTTGCGCGACACGCTGAATGACGCCATGCCTCAAATCGAGAAGGCCGTCGAAAGCTACAATCTCGACGAATACTACCAGCGCGCCCTCAACTTGATCGTCTCAGGCCGGGCGCGATCCGCGTTTGACCTTGGCCAGGAGCCGGACGCGGTCCGTGACCGTTATGGCCGAACCACCTTCGGGCAAAGCTGTCTCCTGGCGCGCCGGCTGGTCGAAGCCGGCACGCGTGTCGTCGAGGTGGTCTGGCCCAAAGTGGCGAACTCGGACAATCACTCGTGGGACGTTCACGTGGGGCTCACCCAACGCATGAAGAATCAATCGGGGCCCATGCTCGATCAAGGCCTTTCCGCGCTCTTTGAAGACTTGGATCAGCGCGGTTTGCTTAGCGAAACGCTCGTCGTCGCGATCGGCGAATTCGGCCGCAGCCCGCAGAAAGGATTGAGCACGTCCGGAAACAGCAACAGTCCGGACGGCCGCGATCACTGGCCTTATTGTTACACCTCGGTCATTGGCGGCGCGGGAATTCGGCGGGGGTACGTCCACGGCAAATCCGACAAGACTGCCTCCAGTCCGGCGGAGGACCCGGTGCACCCGATGGAAGTGCTGGCAACGATCTACCACGCCTTCGGGATCGATCCGGACACGATCGTGTATAACCACTTGAACCAGCCGCGCGAATTGGTGAAAGCCCACACGGTCACGAAGCTGTTCGCGTAATTAGGATCGCCTTGTAGCGCAGACTTGTAGTCTGCCGTATCGCCGATTTGCAATCAGCAATGCGTCGGCAAAGTCCAGTGCGTTCGAGCTGGTCAGGAGCCTGCGGAATGCAATTCCGCGACACGACAGATTGAAAATCTGCGCTACGCCAAGACCTCCTATGGAAATTCATGGGCATAGATTGCTCCTGGCTTGCGTCATTGGTCTCGGACTGACGGGTTGTGCCGGTTACCGTCTCGGGCCGACGTCCGGCATTGTGGCGGGGACGAAATCAATTCAAGTCAATCCTTTCCGGAACGAGACGTCCGAGCCGCGTTTGATCGAGCCGGTTGTCTCCGCGCTGCGCAAGCAACTCCAGCAGGACGGCACGTATCGTCTGGCGAGCCGCGGCGCGGCGGACATCCTCGTCAATGGAGTCCTGACCCGTTATGAACGGGAGGGCGTTTCGTTCCAGCCACAAGACATCCTCACGGCTCGAGACTTCAACATCCGCGTCGCGGCCAGAATCAGCGTTATCGAGCGGGTCACGGGCAAAACGATCCTTGACCGCGAAGTGACCGGCCGGAGCAGCCTCCGTCCGGGAGCCGATTTCGCCAGCGCCGAAAGGCAGGCCGCGGCACTTCTTGCGGATGACCTGGCCCGGAATGTCACCTCGCTCCTCGTGGATGGGACGTGGTAAGGGCGGCCCAGCGGCAGCGGATTTTCCCACCAACCCTTGCGCAAAATTAGCTTTCGCGGCAACGGGTGATTCATGTTCAATTCGCGTCACATGAGCCAGACGCATCCATTAACGACGACATGTTTTGAACTCCCCGGCTATCGGATCGTGAAGTCCTTCGGCGTGGTGCGCGGGATCATTGTCCGGTCGCGATCGATCGTCGGCAACATCGGCGCGAGCATTCAAAGTCTTTTCGGCGGCAACATTTCCCTGTACACGAGCCTGTGCGAACAAGCGCGGGACGAGGCCTTTCGCCAAATGCTGGCGCATGCCGCCGAACTGGGCGCAAACGCCGTGGTCGGGGTTCGCTACGACGCCACGGAGATTGCCTCGGGCATCACGGAGGTATTATGCTACGGCACGGCGGTCTTTGTCGAAGTGGCCGGGACGAACTAGCGGTGCGATGGCCGGGCGAATGCCGGCACAGGCGAAAGACGCATTTGGATTCAAGACGTTTTCTGAACTATGGCAGGACACAGCAAGTGGGCGAAAGTCAAACATTTCAAAGGCGCGATCGACGCGAAACGCGGGCGCATCTTCTCGAAGTTAGGCCGCGAGATTACCATCGCCGCCAAAATGGGCGGAGGCGATCCGAACATGAACGCCCGGCTCAGGATGGTTTTGCTCAAGTGCCGGAGCGCGAATATGCCCTCGGACAACATCGAGCGCGCGATCAAGCGCGGCACGGGCGGGGGCGAAGGCGCCAATTTCGAGGAATTCGCTTATGAAGCGTTCGCCCCTCACGGTGTGGCGCTGTTGATCGAGGTCAGCACGGACAACCGCAACCGGACGGCCTCGGAAATCCGGAGCCTTCTGACGAAAGGCGGCGGAGCGATCGCCACGTCCGGTTCGGTCACCCGCCTCTTCCATCGCAAGGGCCAGATCATTGTGTCGCGCGAAGCCGCGAACGAAGACGATTTGATGGGCTTGGCGCTGGACGCCGGGGCGGAGGATTTCAAGGCCGAGCCCGAAGGGTACGAAATCCTCACCGAACCGGGGCAATTTGAATCCGTCCACAAGCAGGTGGAAGCCAAAGGAATCAAATGCGCGGTGGCGCAGGTGACGTCGATTCCGATCCTGACCGTGCCGCTGACCGACCCGGCCGCGGTGGCGACGGTCTCCAAGCTGATCGAGGCGCTGGAAGACCACGATGACGTCAAGGATGTCCACACCACGGGGGAGTTTCCGGGTGACTGAGATCCATGCGCTCGCCGTTCGAATCATTCCCGGCCCGCATGCTGCGCGTACTGGCGGGGTGCGTTTATCGATACCCGCGCCTGTTTTTCTATCCCCACGCGGTCCTGTTTCTCCTGGCGGTTTTCTACACAGTTGAACGGTTGGAGTTCAGCACGAGCCGGGACAACCTGGTCGGCTCGAATAAAAGGTACCATACCAACTTCCTTCAATTCAAAAAGGAGTTCGCGGTCCAGGATGATCACGTGGCCGTGGTCGAGAGTGAAGATCGGGAGAAGAACCGCCAATTTGTGGAGCGGTTGGGAGCGAAATTGGAGGCCGAGACGAACCTCTTCAAAGGCGTCTTTTACAAGGGCGATTTGAAAATGATGGGGCCGAAAGCGCTCCTGTTCCTCCCGGAAACAACTCTGGCCGATTTGCACCAAACGTTGAAGGATTACCGCCCTTTTCTCCAGCACTTCGCGCAGGCCACCAATCTAAATTCGCTGTTTCGCCAGATTAACCACCAGTTTCGCACCGCGAAACAGGAGGAAAACTCGGAAAACAAATCGTTGATCGGGGCGCTCCCGGCCCTGCGGCGGATCGTGCAGCAGGCGACGGACAGCCTCAATCGTCCCGGCACGCCGCCTTCTCCTGGGATTTCCGCTTTGTTCAATGCGGGCGAGCAGGCCGAGGAGCAACAGTACGTGACCTTCGCCCAGGGCCGAATCTACCTGGTCTCGGCTCGCGCCCGAACCCGCGAATTGGACAGGATGGCCGTGAAACGCTTGCGCGAATTGGTCCACGACACGCAGAAGGAAGTCCCCGGCGTCAATGTCGGCATCACCGGAGAATCGGTCCTGGAGTACGATGAAATGAACCAATCCCAGCAGGACTCGATCGTGGCTTCGGTCGTTTCACTCGTGCTTTGCGCGCTGCTTTTCATCGTGGCCTATCGGGAAACGGGGCGGCCCATCAAAGCCATTGCCTGTCTTGTCGTCGGCCTGGGTTATACGATGGGTTATGCGACATGGGCCGTCGGGCATCTCAACATTCTCACCGTGACGTTTCTGCCGATCCTGATCGGGCTGGCCATTGACTTTGGCATTCATTTGATCACCCGGTACGAAGAGGAATTGCGCCGGGGCCGAGCCGTGCGCGAGGCGGTGGAGAAAGCCATCGTGAACACCGGACTGGGCATATTCACGGGCTGCTTCACCACGGCGGGCGCGTTCTTCGCCATGGGACTCACGGACTTCAAAGGGATCCAGGAAATGGGAATCATCACCGGCGGCGGCATGCTGATCTGTCTGGTGCCGATGATGACCTTGCTTCCGGTGCTCCTGATGCGGGGGAATCAGAATGCGATGGATCAACACACCGCGCAGATTGATCGGCGGGCGCGGATCGAACGGCTCTGGCTTGGAAGGCCAGTTTGGGTGACGGCGATTACCCTGGCGCTTTGCGGTCTTTCCTTCGCGCAATTTGGCCGGGTTCATTTCGATTACAATCTCCTGAACATGCAGGCCAAAGGGTTGCCCGCCGTGGAGTTCGAGAGGAAACTGATCGACGGCGCTTCTAAATCCGTTTTGTTCGCCGCGGTCGTGGCCAACTCCGTGCCGGAAGCAGTTCAACTGGAGCCTCAACTCACCAATTTGCCCGCGGTCTCGAGCGTCGATTCAATGAGCCGATTTTTGGCCGAGAACCAGACCGCGAAGTTGAGTCTCGTGAAGCAAATCAAGGAAGAGCTTGCGCCAATCTGTTTTGCGGAAACAGACGGGCAATTGCTCAGCCCCGCCGAGTTGCGCGAGACTCTTGGATTCACGCAAAGTTACTTGAGTCTGGCAGGGAAAGCGGTCGAAAAGGAAGGCGACACAAAACTCTTTCAGGAATTGGAGGCCCTCTGGAATGCCATCGAAGAACTGCGGCACCGCATGAGTCTCGGCGAGCCGGCAAAAGACTCGGCCAAGCTGACGGCCTTTCAACGGGCGCTCTTCGCGGACATTCACCAGACCTTTGATGCTCTGAAAACCCAGGATGACCGGGCGCCGCTGCGCGCGGAAGACTTGCCGGAAAGCTTAAGGACACGTTTCATCGGCAAATCGGGGAAACAACTCCTTCAGGTCTATCCGAAGGCAGACGTCTGGCAGCGCGAGAAGCAACAGGAATTCATTGAACAGATTCGCACGGTCGATCCCAACGTCACCGGGACGCCGGTTCAGCTTTTCGAGTACACGCGGTTGCTCAAGGAGAGCTATGAAGAGGCCGCGGGGTATGCCCTGGGGGCAATTGCGCTACTAGTGCTGCTGCACTTTCGCCGGATTTCCAGTGTGATTCTGGCCTTATTGCCGGTGGGCATCGGGATGACCTGGCTCGCCGGGCTGATGGGTTTTCTGGGAATTCCTTTCAACCCGGCCAACATCATGACCTTGCCTCTGGTAATTGGAATTGGCGTAACGAACGGTGTCCACATCTTAAACCGGTTCGCCGAGGAGAAGAACCCTGGAATCCTCGCCAAAAGCACCGGCAAGGCGGTTCTGGTGTCGGGCCTGACGACGATCGCCGGCTTCGGAAGTTTGATCCCGGCCAAGCACCAGGGGATCGCCGGTCTGGGCATCGTGATGTCTGTGGGTGTCGCAACTTGCATGATCGCAGCACTGACCTTCTTGCCGGCCCTGCTCAGCCTGACCACCCGCGTAAAAACAAGAAAACCCAGCGGCGACAGTTTATTATCGACATTGGGTCAGGAGGAACCGAGGTAAAATCTCAATTAACAGTCGGACGCGAGTTGCGCCTCGCTCGGAAGTCAAACCATTAAACTCTGGCTAAAGCCCATCCAAAAACCTTAAATCTGCGCCTGCTTGTGCGCGCATACAGGATCGTAATCCTCGCCTGCCTCGGGTTGTTTCTGCGCAATACTCATTGCGAAGAGCATTCTTTCGGCCCCCTTTACGACCGGAGTCCTCTGACCCTTGAGATTGGGACTCGAACCGAACTTTTCGGCCCGCTGATCAGTCGAGAACTGATCGAGGGAGGAAGTTCGTTGACGTTTTCGCCGTTGTTTACCTTCCGCGAGGATGCCGGCGCCAACGCTTCGGAACTGAGCCTGGCTTACCCGGTGATGAGCTACAAGCGTTTCGGGTCCGAATATAGGTTTCATCTCTTCCAGCTTCTGAGTTGGGCTGGCGGCGCCAGTTCCCAAGGGCAAACCAATCGCCGTTTCACATTTTTCCCGTTCTATTTCCAACAGCGTTCTTCCGATTCGAATCGGAATTACACCGCCGTGGTGCCTCTGTTCGGCCACCTGGAAAACCGGTTATTCCGCGATGAAGTGGACTTCGCGCTTCTCCCGCTTTATCTGAAGAGCCGCAAGAAGGACGTCACGACGGAGAATTATTTGTTTCCGTTTTTCCACCGCCGGCATGGTGAGGGGTTGGCGGGTTGGCAGCTTTGGCCGCTTATCGGGATGGAACACAAAGACCTCACGACCAAGACCAACGCCTTTGGAGACACCGAAATGGTCGGAGGCCACGACAAAAGGTTTCTGCTCTGGCCGTTCTACTTCAACAACAGGCTGGGCCTGGGAACCGAGAATCCTGAAACCCAGCGGCTATTCCTGCCTTTCTACAGCGCGCAACGCTCTCCCCGGCGCGACTCCACGACCTATTTCTGGCCGTTCGGTTTTACCTCCACCGAGGATCGGGAGAAGAAATACCGCGAGTGGGATGCTCCCTGGCCTCTGGTTGTGTTTGCCCGCGGTGAAGGCAAAACCGCCAATCGAATCTGGCCGCTCTTCAGCCAGGCAAAGAACGCGACGCTTGAAAGCGACTTTTATCTCTGGCCGCTTTACAAGCGGGATCGGGTCAACTCCAGCCCGCTCGACCGCAGAAGAACCCGTATTTTGCTCTTCCTTTACTCGGACCTCGCTGAACGGAACACCACCACCGGCACGGCCCTGGAACGAACTGATCTTTGGCCGCTCTTCACCGCCCGCCGCGATCACAACGGCAACGAACGTCTCCAGATGCTCAGCGTGATCGAGCCACTGCTGCCCGCCAGCAAGACCGTGGAACGGCTCTACTCCCCGCTCTGGTCGGTCTGGCGGT
>JACPRI010000037.1 GCA_016190065.1 Verrucomicrobiota bacterium | reverse complement strand
TCGTGATCCAAATCGCCGAACGCAATGCCATGGCCCTTTTGCAGATGTCCGAAGCCGCCGGACGTCGTCACGTCCTGGAAACGTTTGCCGCCGTCATTTCGAATCATCCGATTCGGGACTAGCATGTTCAGGTCTGGCGCGCCGGTGCCCAGGTAAATGTCCGGAAAGCCGTCGTTGTCGAGATCTCCGAAGTTAGCCGCCATCGCGAGGAGCACGCGGAAAAGTCCGCTGGACTTCGTCACATCGGCGAAGGTGCCGTCGCGATTGTTGTGATAAAGGCGAGCCCGTTCGGCGCCGTGCGGCAGTCCGAGATAATCCGCGGCGACGCTGCCGACGTTCTTCACGCCGTACCCGCAGGAAAACAGATCAAGCCATCCGTCGTTGTCGTAGTCGAAGAAGAAAGACGGGAAGCTGAAGACAGGCGCGAAGACGCCGGTCTCTTTCGCGACGTTCGTGAATTTCCACGCGCCTTTGGGCGATTTGTCCGGGCTTTGCGGCCCTTCATTGCGGTAAAGATAATTGGGCTGGCCGCGGCACGAGACGTAAATGTCCGGCCACCTGTCGTTGTTGTAGTCACCGCTGTGCACGGATTTGATCAGCCCGAGCGCGTCGATGCCCACTTCGGCGGAGATTTCTGTGAAGGTGCCGTTGCCGTTGTTCCGAAAGAGTTCGCAGCGGTTCGTGTCGCCCGGCACGGTTTCGTTGCCGATGAACAGGTCGATCCAGCCGTCGTTGTTGAAGTCCAACCAGGTGCCCGTTTGGGTCGGGTGAAAACTCAGGAGCCCGGCTTCCTCAGTCACATCGTCGAACGTGCCGTTTCCATTGTTCCGCAAGAGCGAATTCGGATGGTGCCCCTGCCTCTCGAACCACGCGCCCCGCAACACAAACACGTCGATGAATCCGTCGTTGTTGTAATCCGCCTGGACCATGTTCAACCCGCCGAATTCTCCGGTCAGCCCCGCCTCGGCTGTGCGCTCGGTGAACGCTCCGTCTCCATTGTTCCGGAACAGGCGCAACTGCTCGCGCAATCCCATCCCGGAGATCATGAGATCGAGGAAACCGTCGCCATCGAAATCGTCCATGACCACGCTGCCAGCGAGATCGTTGATGTCCAGGCCGAGTCCGCGCGCGATGTCCGGGAACCGTTGGATGTCGTACTCGGAGTCGAAGACTCTGGGCGGGATCAAAAACTTGGGCGGCACTTTGTCCGGGTACTCGCCCAGGGTCATGTGGGCGAGATTGAGAAGCCAGCCGGCGCGCAAATCCGAGGGATTCTTCTCCAATTGTTCGTGCAAGTATTGGATCGCGCCGCGGGAGCCGCGCGGCATTTTGTGAAAGCCGCCCGGCTGGATGGGGAGGAGGCAGGAGTCGATGGTGTGGTTCGCCAGACAATTCTCCTGTTCTCCCAGTCGAAGGTGAGATAACGCCGCGTTCATGCGCACCAACTCGATCTTGTCTTCGCTGAGCTCGACGCGGTTGGTCTTGATGAAGCCGAGCAATTGCGTGAACTGAACGACGGCTTGCTCGCTTTCGCCCGCGTGAAGAAGTTCGTGAGCGAATTTGTAGCGCAGGCCGACAATCTTTGGGATGTTCTCTCGGGTGAGAGGCTCCGCGAGCGCGTCTTTCAATTGTTTGCCGAAGAGCTCTGCGGCGCGCCGGTTCAGGAAAGGATTCTGAAGCGGGTCCGCTTCCCGGGCGATTTGCTCCAGGCGTTCGGCCATGCGCCGCGTCGATGGCGCCAGGTAGGGCGCCGCCTCGGTCCAGTCGATGAATCCATCGGAGCGAAGCAAAAGAAGCACGAGGAGCAGGTACCGTGACGCGCCTGATATTGTGTGTCGCACGGCAGGTAATGTACGCGAGGCTCAAGACCGGGAAAGTAGAAACTAGCGGACACCAAGGGCTGCTGAGCTGTTGACCCAAGGCTGGAGGGCGTTGCGCTTCTCCTCACCATGAGCCAACCCGCCCTTACATCCCTCCCAGGCGGGGAACATACAGTCAACGCACGCCGCGTAAGTTCCCCTCTTGGGAGGGGAAGGGATGGGTTCATGCTCCCGCGGCGCGAAATTCCGACCACTCCGGTTCGTTCTCGAAGATCCAACGATAATACTCCGCGCCCTGGAGTTGACCGGCCGCGGCATCGTCCACGACCACGGTGCAGCGCGGGTGCAACTGAAGCGCGGTCGCGGAAATCATGGCCGTGATCGGACCTTCGACGGCTTTGGCGATGATGTAAGCCTTTTCGCTGCCGGTGGCGAGCAGGAGGCAGCGGCGGGCATCGAGAATCGTCCCCACTCCCATGGTCATGGCGCGGCGCGGAACCCGGTCCTCGGAGCCAAAGAACGGCGCGTTTTGTTTGATGGTCGTCGGCGTGAGCGCCTTCACGCGTGTGCGCGACCGCAACGCGGAGAGCGGTTCGTTGAAACCGATATGTCCGGCCTGGCCGATGCCGAGCAATTGGAGGTCGATCCCGCCGAATTTGGCGATGGCGGCCTCGTAATTGCGGCATTCGGCGTCGAGGTCGGACGCCTGGCCGTTCGGCAGGTGCGTGTTGCGCGGATCAACGTTCACCTGCCGGAACAAGCGTTCGTTCATGTAATGCCGATACGAACGAGGATCGTCCGGCGCGAGACCGACGTATTCGTCGAGGTTGAACGTCGAGCAGAGAGAAAAATCCAGTTTCGTTTCCCGATGGATGCGGACCAACTTGGAAAAGACCGATTCCATTGTCCGGCCCGTGGCCAGGCCCAGCACCAAATGCGGATTCGCGCTCAGTTCCTTGACGATCAGCCGCGCCACCAACTCGGCTGCCGCATCGGCGTCAGGTCGAATAATGACTTCCACGCCGCAGAGTTAATCACGAAAGCGCTGGATTCGACAGGAAGAAATCAGGTGCGAACCGAAAAGGGGTCGGATAAAGCCCGATTGACTGGTCTTGACTTGTAGCGCAGACGATTTAACGGTTGCTCATGAACCTGGAGAAAATCCGAAAGCGCGTGAGAGGTGGGTTTCGGCCTTTCGTCCTGAGAACGTCAGATGGTCGTGAATACGAGGTGCCTCACCCAGAGTTTATCGCCATTGGCAAGCACGACCTGGCGGTCGTGGACAAGGACGGCGATATCGACATTCTCGACCTCCTTCATATTGTCTCGCTCAAGTTGATCAAGTCCAAGAACGGAACCTCGGCCCTCTAACGAGGAACTTGAAGCCGAGATCTGATGTTCAACCCAGTCCAAATTCCTTCCGATTCGGGTCGCACGACACGAGCACGGGACGGTCGGCAAGCTTCGCCTTAAGCAGAGCCTGTTCGTCCGCGACCGTGGCGAGAGGGAGTGCGACCTGGCTGCCTTCAGCGGCGCTGCGTTGCAGGGCGAGCATGATTTCGGCGCCGAGGCATGCGTGATCGAAGTTGCAGGGGTGGGCTTTTTTGTCGTCGTCAAGCCAGTCCGCCATTTCTTGAATGTAGGGCGGCATGTCGAGGTCGTAGTTCATCGCGCCATCGCCGCTTTGATGGCCGCCGCCTTTGGTCACCGCGCGCCAGCCGCCGTTGGTGAGGACTTCCGCGAAGCCTTCCGTGCCTTGCGCGCCCATGCGGTTTTTTCCCCACCACTTCCCGACCTCCGGCTGGTCCGGCGCGCCGGCGCCGACTTCGTAGATGCCCCGCACGCCGTTGGCAAATTGGACGAAGCCGCCGAGATAATCCGGCGACGGATGATTATCCGTGAGTTTGTGGCGCCCCGCGGCCTGGGCCATGACCCACGCGCCGGGCGTGTAGTTGTTGAACCAGCAGGTGTAGTCGATCAGGTGCGAAAGCATGTGCGTCATCCATCCCGTGGCCGTGCCATAGACGGTGTGAATGCGGCCAAGGGCGCCGCTGGCGGCGATCTCTTTGACTTTGCGGTAATGGACGCCGTAACGGTGCTGGTGGCTGATCACGGCTTTGACGCCGGCCTTCCGAATCAAGTCGCGAATCGCGAACAACTCGGCGCTGGTGAGAGCGACCGGTTTCTCAAACGCAATCAACTTCGTGCCGCATTCGATCCCCAGCTTGATCAAATCCAGGCGCACTCCTGGCGGCGTGCAGAAACAAAACACGTCGGGTTTGACGGAAAGCGCCAGCGCGCGGGCGTCGCTTGCACTGGGAACCTGGCCAAGTTTGCTCAGGGCGCCTTGCAGCCGGGCTTGATCACGGCTCGCGATGCCGGCCAGTTGAAAGCGCGGGTTAGCTTTGAAAAAGGTGGCGTGGTGCAAGCCGCGCTTGCCCAGGCCGACGACAAGGACTCGGTAGGTCTTGCTCATGAGGGAGGAGATCTCAGAGCGAAAGATCGCCCACCGCGAGCGAGGCGTCTGGCAAGCCCGGGACCCCAATGGTTGCCCCGGACCGGTGTCGCGTCACTTCAGTGTAAGATCCTTGCACCGGCAGCCGAAAGACGCTGAGCGATTTGTCGGCCAAATCAACCAGCCAGACTTCTGGAATCCCGGCCCCGGCGTAAAGCGGGATTTTTTCTTCCCGATCAAATGCGAGAGTTGTGTCGGCCACTTCCACGATCAGCAAAACGTCGCCGGGTTCCGGATGCGCGCTCGCATAGAAGTCCAGGCGTGGACGAAGCAAGGCGATATCCGGTTGTGGCTCGCTGAATGGGTCAAGGGCAATAGGATCCTGCACGGACACGATGCAGCGACCTCTGGCCAGGTCGGTGAAAAGTTGGTTAAGCCGTTTGACGGTGCCCGCGTGCACAGTTCCGATAGGCATTTGCGTGATGATTTCGCCGGCGATGAGTTCAACCCGATCGTCCTCTCCCAGGATTCCAGCCTCGGCCATCGCGTGATAGTCGTCACGAGTGAACCGGTGCGGTGGCGCTAATCGCACCGGCCGAACCATTGGGGGAGTAGCCGTCAGCATGTTTCCGATTCGCCTTTGGATCTCAGTGAACTATGGCCAGAGCGGGCTCGTCGGGCAACTTCTTTCCGGTCGTAGTCCGCCTCCGTCGAACTTCGTCATTCGGTAATTCGACATTCGTCATCCTAAGCCTGCGCCTTGTCCCAGTCCTTCACTTTCGCGATCACGTAATCCACTTCCTCGGCGGTGAGTTCGGGATACATCGGCAAGCTGATGCAGGTGGTGGCGTTGCGCTCGGCGTTGGCCGCGGAGCCGGCGATCCGCGCGCCCTTGCCCCAGGGATAACCCGCCTGCTGATGGATCGCGATTGAGTAATGCGTCTTCGCGTCAATGCCGGCGTCGTTGAGGTATTTCAAAAGCGGCTCGCGCTGTTCGGGTTTCTTGGTTTCGATCACGTAGAGGTGGAAGATGTGCCGGTAACCGGGCAATTCGACGGGAAGATCGAAATGGCGGCAACCTTTCAGCCCGGCGGTATAACGCGCGGACCATTGCCGGCGCAGATCGTTCCAGGAATCGATGCACTTGAGCTTGGCGCTGAGCACGCCTGCTTGCAGATCGTCCAGGCGGCTGTTGAACCCGAAGCTGTGGACGTTGCGGGCGTTCGACCCGTGATTGCGCAACTTCCGGACGCGTTCGTCGATCTGCGGATTGTTTGTCACCACGGCGCCGCCATCGCCAAAGCAACCGAGGTTTTTCTGGATAATGAAGCTCGTCGCGGCCGCGTCGCTCAGATGGCCGATCTTGAATCCAGGCCCCTGCGCGCCGATGGCCTGGGCATTGTCTTCGATCAGATGGAGTTTGTGCTGGTCCGCGATCTTTTTGATTGCGGGCATGTCGGCGCACTGGCCGTAAAGATGGACCGGGACGATGGCTTTGGTCTTGGGCGTGATCGCACCTTCGATCTTCGCCGGATCAATGCATTTCGTCTTCGAATCGCAATCGACGAAAACCGCCGTCGCCCCCGCGATCCAAATGGCTTCTGCGGTGGCGAAGAAGGTATTCGGGTGCGTGATGACTTCGTCGCCCGGGCCGATGCCGAGCGCCATGAGCACGAGCCAAATCGCATCGGTGCCATTGCCGACGCCGACGGCGTATTTCATGCCGTGATAGGCCGCGAGCTCCGCCTCGAATTGCTTGAGCATCGGGCCCATGACGTATTGGCTGCTGAGGAGGACCTTCTGGATGTTAGCGTCAATTTCCTTCTGGATATTGCGGTATTGCCGGACGTGGCCGTAAAACTCAACTTTCATAGGCGGGAAAGCTACGCTGGCGCTTCCGGGAAAGACAAGGACTTTTCAGGGCGCGTCCTGCCGGACGACCTGGTGCAGAACCTTGGCGAGGTCTTCGAGCCGGTACGGTTTGCTGACGCTGCCGCTGAAACCGTATTCGCGGAAGTTCGACATCGCCGGGTCCAGCGCATAACCGCTCGACACGATGGCCTTGACGTTCGGATCGATTTCGGTGAGCTGCTTCAGCGCCTCGCGCGCACCCATGGCGCCTGGCCCGGTCAGATCAAGAATGACGACTGCAAATGGGCGTTGGCTTTTCAGGGCGTCGGAATAACGCCGGATGGTTTCGGCGCCGTCCCTGGCCAATTCCACTTCGTAGCCCAAGCGGCTCAAGGCAGCCATCGCCAGCTCACGAACCGACGCGTCGTCATCCATGACCAGAATCCGGCCCAAACCGGCGGGGGGCTGAGGCAGCACCGGCTTCGGATGCGCGCCGGCTTGAGTGGAGACCGGAAGATAAATTTCGAATCGGGTCCCAACTCCCAGCTCGGATTCGGCCTGGATCACACCGCCATGCTTCTTGATGATCAAATAAGCCGTGGCCAATCCCAATCCGCTGCTGGGCGTCGCGGCGCCGAAGTACGGGTCGAATATTTTTTCCAGATGCTCAGGCCGAATCCCAATTCCTCGATCCTCGATCACGGTCTTCACGAAATTTCCAGCGGGCAGCGGGAGGGGAGATTGCAGGGAGAGCGTGACGTTCTCCGTGCGGATGTTGACGGTTCCGCCATCCGGCATCGATTCGGCGGCGTTGAGCACCAGGTGATTGATGACCTGGCGGATCTGAGCGGGGTCCAGATCCAGCGGCCAAAGGTCCGGAGCATGGAGGATGGCGCTGCGGACGTTTGATCCGCGCAGAGCAAGTTCGGAGGCTTCGTCGATCAACTCGCTCAAGGACGCGGTTCGCTTGAGGAGGTTGCCGCCTTTGGCGAAGGCGAGCAGTTGCTGGGTCAAATCCCGCGCCCGCAAACACGCCTTCTCCGCCTGTTCGAGGCGTTTCTGCAATTCCGGCTCCGCCGGAGCAAACATGCGGGCCAACGAAACGTTCCCGAGAATCCCGGTCATGATGTTATTGAAGTCATGCGCGATCCCGCCCGCGAGCAAGCCGAGCGATTCAATTCGGCTGGCCTTCAGCATTTCCGCTTCCAGTTTTTGTTTCTCGGTCACGTCCTGAAAAACCAGGACCGCCCCGCTCACGTGTCCATCCGCATCGAAAATGGGCGCGGCGCGCGTCGCGACGGCGCGTTCTTGCTCGTCGCGTGCGAGGAGAAGCGCCTCGGTGGAGAGATCGAGAACTTTCCCGGTTTGCAGAACTATTTCGACCGGATTGTTAATGCGTTCGCGGGTTTGTTCATCGATCAGGTCAAACACTTCAATGATTCTCCGACCCAAAGCTTCCCGTCCCCATCCGGTCAAATCCTCGGCGACCTTGTTGATGAGCAGGATTGTTCCTTCGGTGTCGGTGGTCATAACGCCGTCGGCGGTGGATCGGAGCGTGGCCGCGAGCAGCTCCTTCTCATGGGCCAGCATTCGCTCCGCCTGGCGCCGCTTGCGTTCCGCGTCATCGTGCCGGAAGGCCAGGAACAAATGCTCCGCAATCTCCTGGAGCGTGACGATCTCATGCTCGCTCCAGTCGTGCGGCGCCTGCGCGCACAGGCACAGCAAGCCTACTTCGTCACTCGACTGCTTTAAGGGAAACGCGAGAACGGCCCGCACGCCTTGACTCGCCAGCGTCCGGGCAAAAGCCTGGGCGTGCGGATGTGAACTCAGATCGTTCAGGGCCATGGGTTCCCGGCGGCGAAGCGCAGCGAGGACTTCGGGCGCCCCGTTCATATCAAAGGCATGGCCGGTCAGGGACGGCCATCCCGTCGGTTCGGCGGAACAAACCACCGTGAGATGGCCCGCCGGGTCCATGATCGAGTAAATCACCTGCCGATCCGGAAAGGATTCCTCAATGCGGCGCAGGACTCGCACCAGCGTTTCTCCGACGCCGCTCCCTGAAGCCATGCAAGCCAGGATGCTGTTGAGCAATTTCAGCCGCACCTGATTTTGTGTCAGCGCCTCTTCCGCCGCTTGGCGAGCTGCGATCTTCGATTCGAGATCCTCGTTGGTCTTGCGCAACGATTCCTCCGAGCGACGCAGTTTCCATGACAGGTTATCCGCCGCAGCCCGAGCCGACGCCTGAGTCCACGCAATTCCGAAGAGCAGAAGCGACACCGCCACGCCGGCGCAGAGCGCGAACATCGGCAGATGGCCCCGGGAATCCGCCGCAAATCCTGGCACCGTGCAAAAATGATACGTCCACGACCGGCCGTATTCACTGCTCAGCATCTGCTGGGCGTATTTTGAGCGGGCCTTCGCGTGGAAAACCCCGTCATCGTCATAAAGCAGATTCTCCTCGGTCGCGGCGCCGTCGAAAACCTCCAGATCGACAATCGGCAAACCTCCCAACCGAGTGGCCCCGGCCCAGAGGTCCGACGCCGCATAAGAACAAAAGACAAATCCCCGGAGCGACGCCCGCTTCGCCTCAACCGACGCTGGAGTGGTTCCATCCGCGTAGATCGGCAGATAGACGATGAAACCGGGTTCCTCTGGCCGGCGGACGCGGTGCAGCGGAATCTTCCCGGTGGAACTGGGCTCGCCGGTGTCTCGAGCGCGCTCCATGGCCGCGCGGCGCCGCGTGTCCGAAAAGGCATCCCACCCCAGGGGCATGTCGGCCTCCTGTCGAATTTCTTCCAAATAGAGGATTGGAAAGTACTCGCTCCTCTTGCCCTCGGGCTTGATGCGATACGCGGGATTCGCCGCGCGCATCGACGCCACGTGCTTTTCCACGTGCTCTTCCGCCACGCGCTGGGCAAAGCCCACCGCCAGAATGCCGGGATGTTTCCCCCCGAGATTGCGGGCCAGGAAGTACTTCTTCCATTCCTCCTGCGTCGCCAGCTTGCTCGTGAGAAACATGCCACGCACCCCGCTCAAAACCTCGAGATGGAAATCGAGATAGAGTTGAGCGGTGCTGAAGACGGTGCCCGCGGCGTCATCGAACCGCTTTTGATCCCGGGACTCGACGTGGCTCCTCAGTTGAAGGTAGAGAATCCCGGTGGAAAGCAAGGACACCGCCAGGACTGCGTAGGCCGGTCCCCGTCGGCGCAACTTCTCTCGGACGCTGAGGGAGCCGTTCTGCATATTCGAGTTTTCGGCGGTCAAACCATAGGGCCAAGGCCGGGAGCAGGAAAGCTCTTTATTGCGGAGAGAATTGTGACCCCCTTGTCCAACTCACCGCTTTAGCCTTATTATCCGGCGCGCATGAATACCGGCATTACTGCAATCAACGAACAAGTGCAAAAGGCGAGCGCCTTTATCCATCCCCTCTTTAACGAACTGAACAAGATCATCGTCGGGCAGAAATATTTGCTCGAACGGCTCGCGATCGGGTTGCTGGCCAACGGCCACATTCTCCTCGAAGGCGTGCCTGGCCTGGCCAAAACTTTGTCGGTTAAATCGCTGGCCGCCTGCTTGAACGTGAAGTTTTCGCGGCTGCAGTTCACGCCCGACATGTTGCCGGCCGACGTGATCGGCACTCAGATTTACAATCCGCAGTCGGGCCGCTTTACCACGCGCCAGGGCCCGATTTTTGCCAACCTGGTGCTGGCGGACGAAATCAACCGCGCGCCGGCGAAAGTGCAGAGCGCGCTTCTGGAAGCGATGCAGGAAAAGCAGGTCACGATTGGCGAACAGACGTTCCCCCTGCAGGAACCATTCTTGGTTTTGGCTACGCAGAACCCGATCGAACAGGAAGGCACGTATCCATTGCCGGAGGCCCAGGTCGATCGCTTCATGCT
>JACPRI010000355.1 GCA_016190065.1 Verrucomicrobiota bacterium | reverse complement strand
TCATTTCTGAACATGGCGGACATGCCGTTCAGTCCCTTTTCAGGCACGAACCGATAGTAAATCAAGCAGTCGTCGCCGCGATAGATGAAGAGGAATTTGCCATCAATCCGTCGCACTTCGTTCTGAAATCTTCCGGCCAGGTGCAGCGGCAGAATCGTTTGCTCGCGCGTGGGAAAGGCGAGCTTGCCGGGCCCGGTATTCGCGCCCGGTGACTGGCCGTCGAAGAGATTGAGATTCCGCTTGGGTCGCGCCGCAAACTTCAGCGGCGGCAGATCCTCACGATAGAACTGAATTGAGTCGAAGAAGATTTCTCGCCACGCAGCCTGCCATCCGCCTTCGGCAGCTATGCTCTCCAAACGAACCGGCGGCTTCAGTCCGTTCGGCAGCTTCTTGTGCGCCAGCCACCATTCCTTCCAGCGGATGTTGCCCGCGGCAACGTCGTGTTGCTTTCCGTCGGCGTCACGCAGGCTCAAGATAAGACGGAGCGCCGGTGTGTCGGGTGGATTTTCCCAGTCCCATCGATTGCCGAAAATCCACAGGTCCACCGAATCGGCGTCGGCGGGCAACGGAACCGGTGACGGCGGGTAAATCACGATGC
The DNA here is from genome assembly GCA_016190065.1 of Verrucomicrobiota bacterium. GTDB lineage: Bacteria > Verrucomicrobiota > Verrucomicrobiia > Limisphaerales > SIBE01 > VHCZ01. The sequence continues at coordinate 18,268 of JACPRI010000355.1, read as the reverse complement.
GCGGCTTGGCGGACGATTTGCCATCGCCGCGATAGCGCAACCTCGAAACGGGCCGGTCCCAGATGTTTTGAGACTGGCTCAACTGCAGGACGGCTTCTGCGCCCTCCTGCGCTTCGATTCTCCAGTCATCGAGCCGGTCGAAGCGAATCGTCGGTGGCGCGGGTTCGACGCGTCGGGCCCAAAGCATTTCGTACGGCCGTTCGCCCGCAGCTTCTTTTTCGTCAAGCGTCGGAACGACGGTTTGCGCAGTCGCCGCGCAGGCGAGCAACATGGAAAGGACCGCAGCACGAATGCGGTTCATCGTGTGGCTCGCGGTTGCTCAATCAGATCGTACACGCGGACGTAATCGACCTCGAACGTGTCCGGCAGTTGTGCCGCGCTGATGTCGCCGCCCCACTTCCCGATTTCCTCCGTGAGCTTGATGAATTCGGGCGCTTGCGACACGCCGCCGGCGGCGCTGCGCCAAACTTCTTGGCCATCGACGTAGAACACGTATTCCGCCGGCCGCCAGAGCAAGCTGAACGTGTGAAAGCCATGGGTCACTGCCGGAACCGTGAACTTCGCGCCCGCGCTTTTGTGCGCTTTACCGTAGCCATCCCAATGGAGGTTCGACGTAAGCCGCCCGTCGCGCCACGGGATTTCGACGATATCGATTTCCGTGCCGTCGCGGCCATCATCTCCAACTTGATTCACGCCTTTGCTCATCAGCCAGAAGGCGGGCCAATGCCCGGGCTGGGTCGGGAGCTTGCAGCGCGCGACGTAATAGCCAAAGGCGTGCTCGAATTTTCCCTGGGTGTTGACCGCGCCGCAGGTGAAGCGCTCGCCGTCTTTGCGCGTGCGGAGAATAAGCTGGCCCTGGCCGTTCAGGAAGGCGTCGTCCTTGAGCCAGAAACCGTCGCGGCGTTTCCAATCGCCCAGGCGATTCCATTTCGATTCATCGAGCTGGGCGCCCTCGAATTCATCGTGCCAGACGAGTTTCCATTCCTGACCCGCCGGCGGGGATGGCAGGAAGTCGGTCGAAGGGTCGGCGAGCGCGCGGGCCGAAAGCACCGCCGCGCTGATGAGGAAGGCAAAGCTATGCAGGTTCATATTTAGATTCGATCCCAAGAGTCTGGGGATTTGCTCGCCCGAAAAGTCTCATCCCTTTCCCCTGTGAAGGAGTATGTGTTTGGCCTTTTCGCCTTCGACGTAGCGCAGACTTGCGGTCTGCCGTATCGCCGATTTGCAATCGGCCGCGCGACGGCAGCTTCCGGGGCGTTCGAGTTGGTCTGCAGGCTGCGGAATGCAATTCCGCGATACGGCAGATTAAAAATCTGCGCTACCCACCCGAAGGCGGAGAGCGCCAGCGAAAGGAGGCTGCTTTCCTCAGATGCCCGTCTTTCCGTCTCTCTCCCTGCTCGTCCCTCGCGAGGAGAGAGGGAACGCGCGAGTGGCCTATTGGCCGCTAAGCTGCTGAACAATTTCATGAGATTCATTTGCACGAACGATTCACGGCCAGAGAGCACCTGGCGCCAGGCATGTCGTTCCGCGGCGTTTCGCGCAAGGAGGCCAGCGCCGGTTCAAACGTCTTCAAGATGGCCTGGTAGTCGGGATCGTTCGTGGAGGCAAAAACGTCTTGGCGACACGCGACGGTTCCGCCCGCCGATTTGGCAAGCGGCGCGAGGAGAAAGCTGTTCAGGTGCGGGTTCTGGATGCGCGTCCAGAATTGGCGCGGAATCTTGCTGTCCTTGTGGCACTCGGCACATCGGCGCGCAGCCACACTGGCGAGCGTTTTGTCGAGGTCGATTGGATAGATGCGGCGGCTGCCCCGATTGTCGGGATGGGTGGTTTCGCTCGTGCCGTAGTACGGGACGTTCAGGTCGATCCACGCGAGAATGCGGCGTCGTTCGGCGTCGGTCAATGAAAGCCGGGGCTTGCCGTCAGGGCCGCGGTGACCATCCAGCAGAAGATCCGCGAGTTTGCTCCGCGGGCTGCCCCAAGCCTTCGGCGTGACGAGCAGGATGTTTGTTTCAAATCCGTTGTAAGTTGGAATCCAACTGACGAATGGATTGTCCCACTGCGCCTCGCCCCATTGGCGGCGGCCGCGCGCCAGCGTTTCGTAACAGACATTGAAGTAATCGGTCACGTCGCCGCTCAGATCGACCTTGCCGTCGGGCGTGGCGCCACCGTGACATTGAACGCAGTGCCGGTCCAGGATCGGCTGGACGATTCGCGCGTAATCGAATCCTCCCCTGCCCCATTCCGGCGGATCCAATTTGTTGAACGCGCGATTCACGGAAGCAGTTTGAATTGGCCTCGGCGAATTGTGACCGCGATCCGCGTGGCAGCCGACGCAGCCCTGCACTTCGCCAGGCATCAGATGGGTGAAACTGCGCATCCGTTGCACGGCGCGGCCTTGGGCGTCGAGGGCCAGGAAGTAAATCGGGATGCCGGCGGGCACTTCAAAATAAGCCGAGCCGTCCGGTTCGACATCGACTTCCCCGAGCACGTCTTTGCCCGCGTAGGTCGCGCCGGCCGAAATGACCGGGAACTGGAATCCAAACGCGCGCTTGTCCGGATTGATGCGAACGGTCTTCGGCATCTCGCGCACGACGCGGAGCCGTTTGACTTCGCCGCGCTTCACCTGCGGTTCCAGGCCGTGGTAGATGTCCCGCACGTAGAGGAAGGCGTTGCTTGTAGTCCCGGCTTTAGCCGGCGGGTTGGCAAGAGTGGCGGCCGAGAAATGTTCCGGCGTTTCACCGGCTAAAGCCGGGACTACCATCGTGCCGTGTGGCACATTCCTCGGCCGTTGCCGCGCGCGCACGGGTTGGGCGCAGAACCATTGCAAGCCGTTCTCCGGCTTCGGCAACACCATCGACTGGCACGCGCCGTCGAGATTTCTGACGAGCACCGGGCCGCGGGCGGAAACGAGAAAGCGGTGTTTGTCCAGCGGTACAGGCGTGCTGTACGGCTTGGCGCCGTCGAAGTTCCCGCAGCCCTCATTCACCCGCGGCAGGGGCACATCGGGCGTCACGTTCCAGATGGCTTCCTGCGCGTTGACGCCTTTGGTGCGGTCGATGACGCCAACAGCGCCGCGCGCCTGGCCGTTATGGCCGGTCATGGTGCAGAGGATCAGCTCGGTGCCGGGAATTGAGCGCGCTTCCATGAAGGTGCCGGGCGAAAGGACGCGATTGCCGAAGTAACCGGCGAGACCGGTGCCGTCCGGATTTATGGTCCAGAGGCTCTGAATGGGAATGGCAGGTTTATCCACGTATTCCCAGCGCGAATAAATGATGCGGCCGTCGTCGAGCGGATACGGCGTGAAGTCGTTGAGGTAATTTGCCGACAAGCGCTGCACGTTTGAACCGCCGGCATCCATGCGATGCACCACGCCGACGGGCGAGTTCCAGCAATAAGCAAACTGTGCGTTGCGCGTGCTGACGAACGCGATGCCGTCGTCGGGCAGCCAGCAACCGTTGTAGTCGTGCCACTCGCCGCGCGTGAGTTGGCGCAAGCCGGTGCCGTCCACGTTGATGGTCCAGAGATGATAGCCATCGTCTTCCTTTTGTCGCCAACTGAACAGAACCTTCGTCCCGTCGTAAGAAAGGTCGCAGTCGAGAATCTGGCCGTTAGGCGAGGCGACCAGTTCGGTGATGCCAGTGCTGTTGTGCGCTTCCTTTCCGTCCCCGCGGACCGACCCACCCCCAGCCCCTCCGAGGAGGGGAGCCTGGTTGGCCACACCGTTTGGTGGTTCCCCTCCTGGGAGGGGTGAAGGGGTGGGTTGGTTTGGAGGTTGATTCAGATTTTGCTCTTCACGGACTCGCACCACGTACAGCCCGCCGCCCGGACGAAAGCCTTCGTTGTGATAGGTATAGACGTGCGAGGAATCAATCTCGTGACGCTGCAGAACGAGCATCCGCTCGACATCGAAGAGCAAAACTTCACGCTGCAAGCGCGCCAATTCACGAGCCACGCCGTCGCTGGCCTCGTCTCGCGATTCAAGGCGGCCCAGACGTTGCAGGTGCGTTGCGGCGAGTCCGTACTTCGTACCATGCAATTGCCTCAATTGGGCAATCAGCGCCCACAGTTCCGGCAAACGAGAGGGTGGGATTTCGGCGGCAGGCAACGAATCTGCAGCCGCAACGGACAGTCCGATCCACAGCACAAAAAGGATGAACATCATTCGTATGATCTTGGCCAGAGCCAGGGTAAGGGCCCCGACTTACCCAGATGGCTTTTGAGGCTTCTCAGGAGACGAACAACTACGATCATGGAGGCATTCTTAGTTGAACTGTCTCTCATCCGAGGAACAACAAGGTAGAGGCAAAAACACCTTCTACTTAGCGCCTGTCCGCTGAACTTCCCATTGACCTGCGTCAAAGCTCATGCGCGTCAACTGGCAAAAGCTTCAGGGATGATGCTCCGGTGCATCGAGTGTTCTTGCGCATCTATTGGCTTCATCCTCGGTTTGGCCAGTTTGGTCCAGGGAGCAAGTCCTGCCGCCGATCTTCAGGCTGAGGCCAAGCAAGGGACCGTGGCAAAGCGGGGAGGCATTTACGACGAATACGCGCCCGCTCCGCCGGGAGTTCCAAGCCAACCGGAGACACGCAGCCTCACGGCCGCCGAAGCGGACGCGGTCTTGAAGCAGGACTGGCTTTTCCAGGCCGAAGATCAGCCACTCGCGGCGCGTGCCGCGCAGGAAATTCGCTGGGCGCGTGAACTGGCAAAACGGCTGGCCAGCAATCCGGTGACGCCGAGTTTGCGGTCAGAGCTGACGGAATTGGACCAATTGGAAAAGCGGCTGGCAGAGGAATCCAAGATTCACCCGGGCCGTCCCGACACGCTCGCTGCCGACCTCTACTTCGCCGTCCGCGAAGTGAAGCGCCGGATCCAGTTCAAGAATCCGGTGGTGGATTTCTCTCAGGTGCTTTTCATCGACAATCCGTATCCGCAGGGGCGCGAATGGCAGCACCAGGTACGGCATCGCAATGGCATGATGGCGGTGCCGGGCGGGCGGTTGCTGGTGCTCGACGGCCTCAAGCCCGGTGGCAAAGTGCGCAAGCTGGCGCCCGACCGGCCCGCGAGCTTCTGGCGGCCCGACCTTTCGTTCGACGGCCGCCGCGTGCTGTTCTGCATGAAACGGCACGATGAGAAATCATTTCACCTCTATGAAGTGAACCTCGACGGCACCGGGCTGCGGCAGATTACGGAAGGGCCTTACGACGACCTGGACCCGATCTATTTGCCCAGCGGCCAGATCCTCTTCAGCACAACGCGCGGCAACACTTACATCCGTTGCATGCCGTACACTTACTCCTACATTCTGGCCCGCTGCGATGCCGACGGCAGTAACCTTTACCTCATCAGCCAATCAAGCGAGCCGGAGTGGCTGCCGACGCTCCTCAACGACGGGCGTGTCATTTTTTCGCGGTGGGATTACATCGACAAAGCGCTGTGGCGCATTCAAAGCCTCTGGACCATTCGGCAGGACGGCACAGACGTGGAGACGTTTTGGGGCAACCAGAGCGTCTGGCCTGACCATCAGGCCGAGGCGCGTCCCATTCCCGGCAGCGATCGCGTCATGTTCACGGGCCTCGCGCATCACGATTGGTTTGCCGGGTCGATCGGGATCATCGACCGATCCAAGGGCCGGAACTTCCCGGAGGGTTTGACCAAGATCACCGCCGACGTCGCGTGGCCGGAAAGCGGCAACGGCCCGGTGGATCCGGTGGAATGCACCGACTACCACACCGCGGGAAAGTTCGACGCGTACAAGTCGCCCTATCCGCTTTCAGCGCAAGACTTCCTCGTCTCGGCGCGACGCGGGGGCAAGTTCCGACTTTACTTGATGGACGTTTACGGAAACCGCGAGTTGATTCACGAAGGCGCGCATCACATCTGGCACGCGTTGCCGGTGCGGCCGCGCGTGCCGCCGCCTCAGCATACCGACCTCGTGGCCTGGCCGGGTACGGGCCGGAATCGCACGCTGCCTCAACCCGGAATTTTTTACAGCGCGAACGTCTGCCAGGGCGTGCCCGATCTGCCGGCGGACCGCGTGAAATTCCTTCGCGTCCTCCAGATGGACCACAAGACCTATTCGCTGTGGACGCGGGACGCCCGTTTTTCCGGCCCGGCCATCTCGGCCCTCCAGGACGATGGCGCGAAACGCATTCTTGGCACCGTGCCCGTGGAGGCGGATGGTTCTGTCTATTTCAAAGCGCCGCCCAATGTGGTGCTCTATTTCCAACTTCTCGATGAGCGGCAGCGCGCGCTGCAAACGATGCGTTCATCCTGCGGTGTGATGCCCGGCGAGCAGCGCAGTTGTGTGGGTTGTCACGAACAGCATAGCAACGCGCCCGGGAACGCCCGAGGCCTGGCGTTGCGGCGCGGGCCTTCCGAACTCACGCCTCCGCCCTGGGGCCCGAACAGCATCAGTTTCGAGCGCCTGGTTCAGCCGGTGCTCGACCGCTATTGCGGTGAGTGCCATCAAGGCGATGGCGAAGCCCGCACGAAACTCGACCTGACCCTTCGCGCCGGTCAGGGCCCTTTCAAAGAACCGTATCTGACATTGATTGGCCCCGTTGGCTTTGGCTTGAACAAACCGCCGCACCCGCGTGGCCTCGCCGGCGCGTTGATGTGCGAGAACTTCGCCCAGAACGACCCGCAGAGCTACGCGACCGCGCGCCCACTTCAGCACCTCTCTTACACCAGCAAGCTCATTGAACTCTGCATGGACGGCCAGCACTACGACGTGAAGCTCGATGATGCAAGCCTGCAAACGCTCATCGGCTGGGTGGACGCCAATTGTCCGTATCGCAGCGAAGAAGACGTGCGCGAAATCCCCGACCCGGCCTTCGCCGGCGTGGAGGACTTGCCCATCCGGCCCCGGACGAAAACGGCGCCGGTGATTGCGCGGCCGTGATGCTGAGCGATTACCCCAGAAAGAGCAGTTGAGACCGAACAAGGATTCAGTCGTCCCGCGCATCCAAGCGTCTCATGAGCTCTTCCCATGGGATTGTTTTCTGGCGGCGACGCTCCTCGATCAACCTCCAAAACTCGGCGCTCGCTCCGAGATCAATCTGTTCCGCGTCCAGATGCTGCAAGGAAACGCGCTCCAAGTCGGAGGACTATTGCGGGGGGACCCGTCTGGATTTCACAAGAATCGAGACCGCATTCAGCTTCCCAATGCTCAGCGCCTTCGGACTCACTTCTCCGCCTGTGCTTCAGTAAAAAGCAGCGGCAGAAACTCACCAAGGCGACGGCGGTCATTTTCAAACGCATGGCCGCCGGGTGCTTCGACAAGCTGATGGGGAATGTTTTTGGCCTTCAAGGCGGCGGAACACTGGCGCGCTGTCTTAATATAAGGCTCTTCGGTGCCACATGAAAACCATAGCAGTCTTAAATTGCTGTTGGAATCAGGCAAGAATAGATCCACCTCTTTCGATTGCATGAAGCCGCCGCTCATACCACCGACCCAAGCAAATAATTCGCGATGCATCAATCCAAGTCTGAAAGAATAGCGAGCACCCATCGAATTCCCAACGATGGCCCGACTTTCGCGATTGGCCGACACGCGATAGCTCGATTCGACCATGGGAATGATGTCCTTCAGAAAGTCCTCAATAAAACCATCACCCAGCCGCGAAATCATCTTTCGCCGATCTTGTTCCGGCAATCCGAGGTACCAGAACAGATCAGGCATCACAATGATCATTGGCTTGGCTTTGCCTTGAGCCAGCAGGTTGTCTGCGATGAAGTGCGCCTGGCCTAGTGAAATCCAGTTTGGCCCCAGTCCCCCGTGAAGCAGGTAGAGCACCGGAAAGCGATCAGGACTCTTTTCGTAATCCGGCGGCGTATAGACCTGCAAATGGCGCCATACTCCGAGCGATTTGGAGAAATACTTCTGTTCGTGAACCGTGCCGTGGGTAACCGGTTGATCCTCCCAAAGTCGAGGCGGATCGCCCGGAATTTCAACTACACTTCGCACCCACGGCATTCTGCCAGGATGCACTACATCCACCCACTCATTACGGGGGTCGGGGATTCCCAGTCCATCGACCCAGAAACGGTACGTGTAAATGTCAGGTTCCAATGGACCAATCGTCGCACTCCAAATGTTGCTTGCGCCTTTCACCATCTTGGCGGGAGGCCACTGTCCGCCCAGGATAACCTCGCTGGCCTTTGGCGCGAATACGTTTAATGTCACAGTTCTGTCCCGATGAATTACCGGTGAAATCACTGAAGGTTCTGCAGGTGGAGCATTCGTCGGCTCGGATACCGTCCCGGGGGTCCCCGCATTCTGCGCGCACAAGTCAGACAGCACGAGAATGCAGATGAAGCCAATGGTTATTATTCTCATAGAAGGCTAGCTTTTGGCGGACTATGCGGTCATCGGTGACGGACGGTCAAATCGAAAGATTTTCAGAAAGGCCCAAAAGTCTTTCGAGGCATCGAATGCCGTTCGGTCGATACGAGGTCACGGCTTACTTCGCCTGAAAATGGCCAAGGCACGTCTGGCCAAGCCAAAAAAGTCCAAGCGCGCGAAGTGTCCGCCTCTTTCGGCCGAGGAAGCTCACGAGCGAGCGCAGAGCGGATTATCCCTGTCGAATTAACTCTTTGGCAGACTGAACCGATTCAAACTTTTTAGCGCCCCCGACCGACCATTGACCGGCGTCAAGGATTGGCTGCCTCCACCGCCCGATGCTCGTCCGTCATGGCTTCGAGCTTTGCTCTGCTTTTTTGCGCCCTCGCGATCTTCAGTTTTCCCGCTGTTGCCGTTCACGCGCAACACCTCTTGCCCACGCCCGATGTCAAGCAGGGTGCTGACCAGTCAGCCGGCTTCTTGAGCGATCGTCGGCCCGGCTATTGGCTGGCGGAGACGAACGACCTCGGCCTCTGGTGGTGCGAAAGCGGATGGAAGATTGGACGCGAGCGCGGCTTCCCGGACAGGCCGTCCGATGGCCGTGCGAAACCGGTTGGTGTGTCCGCCGCACGCGGTGAGTTCGAACCGGTCCAGGTGATTCTCCGTCCGGAGCAAGACGGTGAGCTCCTCACAGCGACCGTCGGTCCGCTGCGAGACGAGCGCGGCACCGACGCGCCCATCGAAGTGCGGCTCGACGAAGTCGCTTACGTGAATGTAACCCGGCCGACCGACAAATCCTGCGTGCCCGGCTGGTATCCCGACCCGCTGCCGCCTTTGCGCACCCCGCTTGCATTGCATGCCGGCCAAAACCAGCCGTTGTGGCTGACGTTCCACGTTTCACGTTTCACCCCGGCCGGCGACTACCGCGGCGAACTGGAATTGAAGACGACATTCGGCACGGTTCGCGTCCCGCTGTTCGTCCACGTTTACGACTTCGCTCTGCCCGAGCAGACACACCTCAAGAGTGCGCTCGGTTTGGGCGGGGGCGGAATCAATCGTTACCACAAGCTGACCAAGCCGGAGGACAAGGAGGCTGTCTTCGACAAGTATCTGAAAAACTTCGCCGAGCATCGAATCAGCCCTTATTCCTTCTACGACTACGCGCCGATGGATATCCGCTTCACTGGCCAGGGCACGAACAAGCACGCGCAGATTGATTTCACGAAGTTTGACCAGGCGGCGGCGAAGTGGCTCGACGAATTTCATTTCAACACCTTTCAGCTCCGGTTGCGCGGCATGGGCGGCGGCACGTTTCACAGCCGGCACCTCGGCCAACTCGAAGGCTTCGAGGAAGGCACGCCGGAGCACGCGCGGCTCTTCCAGGATTATCTGAGCCAGGTCGAACGCCACCTGCGCGAGCGCGGCTGGCTGAACAAGGCCTTCACCTACTGGTTCGACGAGCCGGACCCGAAGGATTACGCGTTCGTCGTGGACGGCATGAAACGCATCAAGACCGCGGCGCCCGGCATTCGCCGGATGTTGACGGAGCAGCCGGAAAAGGAACTCCTCGGCCAGGTCGAAATTTGGTGCGGCCTGACGCCAAAGTGGACGCCGGAAAACGTGCGCGCCCGCCGCGACGCCGGCGAGGAGGTCTGGTGGTACATTTGCACCGGGCCCAAAGCGCCTTACGTGACCGAGTTCATCGACCATCCCGGCACGGAGTTGCGCTTGTGGCCCTGGCAGTCGTGGCAGTATGGCGTCAACGGCATTTTGATCTGGGCCACGATTTACTGGAACAGCTCCGCGGCGTTTCCGCCGCCGAAACTGCAAGACCCGTGGGCTGACCCGATGAGTTACGTGAGCGGCTATGATTTCAAGCCCGGCCACGTTGGTTACTGGGGCAATGGCGACGGGCGTTTCCTCTATCCGCCGCGGCGCAATCCGGAATCCAGCACGGAACCGAATCTCGACGCCCCGATCAACTCGTTGCGTTGGGAGAACCTCCGCGACGGCATGGAGGACTACGAATACTTCTGGCGGCTGCAACAAGCCATCGAGCGCGTGCAGGCGCGGAGTGGTGAAAACGAATTGGTGAAGGAGGCTCGCGCGCTGCTCGCCGTTCCGGCGGACATCTCGAAGGACCTGACGCACTTCACCACCGATCCGCGTCCAATCCTCGCACATCGCGAGCGCGTGGCCCGGATGATCGAGCGGCTGCAACTCGTGCCGCAGGTTATCCTCCACGACGCGCCGCTCCTGCAAATGCGCGGGGCCGGCAGTTCGGCGCCCGACAAACCCGGCGAGACTGACTGCAACAGCCCGGCCCATTGGGATGGCGACACGCTCTATCTGTTCAACTCCGCGGGCCACCCGTGGCGCAGCTCCGGTCCCGACTTGTTGCATCTGACGAACGATTATCGGCGCTGTGAATACGACAACAAAGTCAACGGCGGACGCTGGATCGAATGTACTTGGAAGGCCGACGACGGGACGTTTTACGGCTGGTATCACAACGAACCGGGCGGCCTTTGCGCGGGCACGCGCCTGACCGCCCCGAAGATCGGCGCCGTCCGCTCCGCCGACAACGGCGCCACTTGGCGCGACCTCGGCATCGTGCTGGAAGCGTCTCCGAACACGCTCAACTGCGGCACCGCCAATTACTACTTCGCCGGCGGCAACGGCGATTTCTCCATCATGCTCGATCCGGAGCGGGAGTGGCTTTATTTCTTCATCAGCACTTACGCCGGGGACGTGTCCGAGCAAGGCGTATCCGTCGCACGTATGAGCTGGGCGGATCGCGACCAGCCTGGTGGGAAGGTTTTCAAGTGGCACGACGGGCGATGGCGCGAGCCCGGGCTGGGCGGTCGCGTGACTCCCATTTTTCCGGCGCGGATTGACTGGCATCGCGCCGACGCCGATGCGTTCTGGGGCGCGTCCGCTCACTGGAACTCGCACCTGGATCGATACGTCATCCTGCTTAACCGCGCGCAGGACAAGGATTGGACTCAGGAAGGCGTCTATGTGACGTTCAACCGCGACCTTTCGAATCCAGGCGGCTGGAGTGCGCCTCAAAAGATTCTGGGAAGCTTGCGCAAAGACCAGTGGTACCCGCAAGTCCTGGGTCTGGACAAAGCCAACTGCGAGACCGACAAACTCGCGGGCGAGAAAGCGCGGCTCTTCGTGCGCGGCCAATCGCGGTGGGAGATCTTGTTCCAGAGACCTGGAGAATAGTGCGGGGCTCGTCACTTCAACTGTCGAACCTCAAACCGCCCTTCATTAACCGCAAAAATCACAAAAGGGAAAATTTGGGAGCATGGGTATTAACGGCCGGGTGATTGTGCCCACTGCTTGAAGGGCCAGCCGTACTTTGTGATCTCTGGGATCTCTGTGGCTATTTCGCCGCCGCTTTTTGCGCGGGGAGAAAGTTCTCCATGACCCACAAGTCAGCCTTGTCACCGCCAGCAACGAACGCAATCCATCGACCGTCCGGGGAAATGACCGGCGCTCGGAGTTCGTCCATTTCCAAACCGAAAGCCTCCGGCTCACCCCCTGCCACTGGAACTCTCCATAGAGCCCGTGCTCTCGAGTTATTCGAGTTTCCTTTGACAAAAAGCACGTAGCGACTGTCCGGTGTCCAACCCAGCCCCGTGTCGAAGCCGACCCGCACCACCGAGTCAATGGCCTCAGGCCCGACCAGTTCTACAAGTTGTCGTGCCTCACCGCCTTTGAGCGAAGCGACGTTAATCGTCCTCGATAGCGAACTCCCATTTGTCTTTGTAACGCTGAATACCAGTTGCTCGCAGGTTGGAGAAAGAACGGTCGAGAACGAGTTTTGGGGAATTGGAGAATCCAGCTTCGCACTCGTGTCCACATCGTGCCGCGTCATTATTTTGCGACCTTTCTGCTGATAAAAAGACCTCCCATCGGGCGACCACGACCACACCGGCCACGATCCATACCAAAGAGACGTCAATTTTTCCCAGAGAACGGCCGACTTGCCGGACTCTTTATCGATGCGGTAAGCGCGCCGCGATGGACGATAGGAGATCGCAAATACGGACTTGCCGTCCGGCGCCCATTGTGGAAACGAAACCCGGCCCGCATCGGTGGAAAGCTCCTGAATGGCTCCCGTTTCCATGTTCCGGATTCGAATGAAGCCGTCTTGAAGGAAGCTCCCTCCTTGTCGCGTGATGTACGCCAGAAAGCGGCTGTCGCGGGACCAAGCGGGATGTTCGTTAGGGCTCTCCTTACCGGCTGCTTTGATGGGATTCCCCTGAACTTTCCCTGAGACAGGATCGAGCGCAGCGACGTACACATCCGAGACGTTCATTTCGGACATGTAATAGAACGCGCCGGTTTGCGTGAAACCCGCGCCCGTGCGGACGTTCGTGAATGTTGGACGCCATCCGCTAATGGACGCCTTCACCAGCACCGCTACTCCCACCGGCTTGCCGTCGGCGACTTCAATCATAAAGGCGTCCCAAGTGCCACGCCGATCGCTGGCAAAGAGAATCTGATCACCGAACGGCGCCCAGCCCATCAATCGATCGTCAGCGGGATGCTCGACCAGCAGACCCTCGCGCGAACCGTCCGTTGCTAACAGATGAATATCCTTCCCACTGACATAAGCCACCCAGCGGCCGTCCGGTGAAAACGCCACGTCAGACACGTTTGGGTTCGTTTCAAGTCTCTTCAGGACTCGGACCGTGCCGTCGCTCACTGAAACGGAGACGATTTCCGTGGTTTTGTCCTTCTTGTAGAAGACCGCCAAAATGTTCCGGCCATCGGCCGAGCAGTCCATGAAAAACCCGATGTCTTCCAGGTCTTCGCTCCGGTAAACCTCCTGCAACTTTTGGGTTTCCAGGTCGAAAAGCAAGACCGCCTTCCGACTGCCCAACCGGCGGCTGCCGATGATCTTTTTTCCGTCTGGAGTAAAAACGCTGGCTTCGAAATCTGGTGTGATCTGCCGTTTTTCCCCGGTGGTTAGATCAAGAACCCATCGGGTCCAGGTGAGCGGATAGTCCGCGCCGAGGATGTAGCGTCCGTCACGCGATACGCTCCTTGCGAACCCGACGTCCGATGGAAAGTAGGCCACCTTCCGCAACGTCAGACTCTGAGCGGCTTGATCGGGCGTTTTCCTCGAAGCGGCCTTCGCAGCGTCCGAAACAACCCGAAGCGCTGGTTGGGTAGCGGAATTTCCCGCCTGCGTCTCAGCCAGTTTCTCCGTTTGCGCGTCCGTCAAACTGACCAAACCCGTGGCCAGCAGAAGGACGGGTGCCAGCACCGACCAACCGGACCGATTCGTGAACTGTGCAATCATAGCAATTCTCCTTTTCATTTGTTGTTTGTCTTCGAGGATGCCCACCAGGCCGGCCATGGGCGCAGGGCGCACAAAGCTTTCCAGAAGTTTGATTATGGTTTCGCCGTACGCTTCCCGGTCGCCGTCGCCCGCGCGCGACAGCGCCAGCGCGTCGCAGGCCAATTCGCGGTCGGCGCGCATCCGGCTGAAAGCCAACCAAACCAGCGGATTGAACCAGTGCAAGATTTGCAGCAGCGTCATCAGCCAATTGACCGCGATGTCGCGGCGCTTCAGGTGGGCGAGTTCGTGCAGAAACACGAAGCGCATTTCCTGTGGCGTGAATCGCCCGGCCATTCCCTCCGGCAACAAGAGCCAGGGCCGGATGAAGCCCAGCAACGCCGGACTGTCCACCGCGGCGCTTTGGACGATGGGCAGGACTCTCTGAACTCCCATGCATCGCTGGGATTCTTCCAGGATTTCCAAAACGGTTGGACTCGCCGCGCGGTGCCGCCGTGCCAACCGCGCATTGAGCCGAAACGGAATCCACACGACGCGCGCGAGGAGCAACACCGCGCCCGCCAGCCAAGCCAGAGAAAGCGCCGCCGGCCAGGAGACGCCGGATCGGGAAAGCCTTTCTGCTTCCTGCGCGCGAGGCTGGATTGCTCCGATTTGAGAAGTCGCCTCCGCTCCCGCGCTGCGCTGGGGGGCACCCTGCGCTTCTTTGCCAAGTTGAGGCAAAGTCGCACGATTGACATCAGGAAGAGCCGAAACCGGCGTGGAGTGGACTTGCGCCGCGGCCTCGAGTCGGGAATCGTGGGCGGCCCTTTCGATCCGGGCGCCGTTCGCCAAAAAGGCCGGCGAAAAATTATAGAGGCTGAACGGACTGGGCGGCGCCGTGGGCAGCATCAACCGAACAAGCACCAACAGCCACAGGCCATACCGCCAGCCGGCCGACAGATGTCTGCGTAACACCCATTGCGCCAGTAACACCAGCCCGATCAAAACCGACACCTGCCAGGAAGTTTTGACGAGCCAGGCAGTGAAGCTTTCCAACAGTGTCAAAGAGAAATCTCTCATGGCTTGGGCTTCCCTGAGCCCGTTGCTCCTTCTTTTAACAATCGCCGCAATTCGCGCGCGTCGGCGGCGGACAATTTTCGGTGTCGCGCGAAATGGGCCAGCATGGGCGCGAGCGACCCGCCGAACACGCGGTCCAAGAACGATTCGCTGGCGGCCGTCACACACTCGGTTTCCGTGACCAGGGGATGGTACAAGTACGCCCGGCCTTCCTTCGTGAAGCCGACCGCCTTCTTTGTGACGAGGCGGTTCAGCATGGTCTGCGCGGTTTTGGGATGCCACGTGGAGTCCAGCGCGGCCAAAGCGGCGAAGATTTCGCCGGAAGACTGCGGCGATTTGCTCCAGAGCACTTGCATGATTTCCCATTCCGTTTCGGAGATTCGAGGAACAGTTTTCATGGGCGTCATGGTTGGCTTACATCTGTAAGTGAAGTATTGGATTACATATGTAAGTGTCGTTGGCAAGCGAAAAAGAAGAGTTTTTTCGGAGCCGCTTTCACGAAAGGAAAAGCAGGGGGGGCGAAAAAGGGGGAGTCCTGGCTGTCGAGAGCGGATAACCACTGTTCTCGGATGCTGAATTGGATTGGAGAGCTGCCTCAGATGAAAGACCGGGCTCCGGCAAGCCGCCCGGCCTGTCGAGGAATTTTTGACCTGAATCAAGGTTTGCGGCCAACGACCGGCGTCTCATTCCTCAATGAGTCGAGTAGAGCAAGCCCCGACTGAGGCTCGTTCGCGTTGCGCATCCACGACTCGGGCCGCGATTCGTTCCTTCGTCGAGGATTTAACTCCGGCGGACCATTGCCGGATGACTTTTCCAACCCCGTGCCGTCACCCGGCTCCGTGCGGTATTCGGTGCGAACTGAACCTCGGTCCCGAACGCCACGCGGTTCTCGAACTCGGCAGCCTGGCGCAGTTTGCCGTGTTGGGGGTGCCTGGAATCCGGGGCAGTTTTCGTCTGCAAGCGGAGGAATTGTTTGCGCAGTTGTTCTGTCTCCTCAGCCGCCAGACCACGGCCCTCACCGCGACCACGATGATGGTCTTCCTGCGCCACGAAGCGGACGAGGCCGAGTGTCGCGAGGTCATCCGCGCGCGATTCGGCGAAGCGCTGCCGGTGACCACGTTCGTGGTGCAACCGCCGTGCAGTGGCGCTGCGCTCGGCGTCGAACTGTGGGCGCTGGGCGGGCCGGGCGTGACGGTGAAGCGATTCGGGGCGCACGTGCTCGCGGTCGAGTCAGAGGGCATCCGGTGGATTCACTGCGGCGGCATTGGCGGCTACGGCGGTACTGACGGCGCCTACGGAGAGTCCGCGTTCAGCTTCCAAGAAATGCAACAACAGCTCGCGCGGGCGGGCATTGGTTTTGACCAGGTGGTGCGCACCTGGCTGTACGTGAATCAAATCACGTCCGGCGAAGACGGCTGCCAGCGCTACCAGGAACTGAATCGGGCGCGAACGGATTTTTATCGCGGCATCCATTTCGGCGCGAAGCACCGGGCTGAAGCCGCTCCGACGGACATTTACCCGGCAAGCACCGGCATTGGCACGCGCGGCTCCCACATCACCATGAGTTGCCTGGCGCTGGATTCGCGGCGGCCGGACGTGTTCCTCCTGCCATTGGAAAACCCGCAGCAGATGGCCGCCTACAACTATCAGGCGCAGTACTCACCCCAATCGCCCAAGTTCTCGCGCGCCATGGCGGTGGTGCAGGGACATTTCGTTTCCACGCTCGTGTCCGGCACCGCGAGCATCGTCAACACACAAACTTGCCACGTCGGCGACATCGTCCGCCAGACCGAGCAGACCCTCGAGAACATCGAGCGGCTGATTGCGCCGGAGAACTTCGCGCGCCACGGCCTGCCGGGCGCAGGCGCGACGCTCCAAGACATCGCGAAGCTGCGCGTCTATGTGAAGCACCAGGAGGATTACGAGCAATGCCGCGAGGTCTGTGAACGCTGGCTGCCGGGCGTACCGGCCATTTACCTGCGCGCAGATGTCTGCCGGTCTGACCTCCTGGTCGAGATCGAAGCCGTGGCGTTCTCGCCCTTCAACGCCAGCGGCGCCACGCCCAAAGCCGACGGGCAAGCGATCAACGGAAAGGAGCAAAAACGGTAACCATGTTTCCATGTGGCCGCAAGCTCTGGGGTCGATGCCTCTTCAACATGCTACGTTCTGGCGCTGCTCCGCAGCTTCGGACGCATCGGCCAAATGGCCGCGGTCCAGCCTCGCGGCTGCTGGCCTTGCTTCTTGTCCTCTGGGCGCTCGTGGACGTGGCGGCAACGGCGGAGATAGGGACCAACGTTTTTGAGAGTTGTGTCGCCCCAACGCCGGAAAGCCAGCTTGATAAACTCGTTTTCGCCGAACTGGCGCGGTTGAACATCCAACCGACTCTTTGCTCCGATGCGGTCTTTGTCCGGCGCGCTTATCTGGATGTGATCGGCACCCTGCCCACCTCGAAAGAGGCCCAGGAGTTCATTCAGGATCCGGACACCGCGAACAAACGCCGCGTCTTGATCGATCGTCTGCTGGAGCGGGACGAGTTCGCCGATTACTGGGCGATGAAATGGGGAGATGTGCTGCGGATCAAAGCGGAATTCCCGGTCAACCTCTGGCCCAATGCAGCGCAGGCGTATCACCGCTGGGTCCGCGCCTCCATCGCCGAGAACAAACCGTATGACAAGTTCGCCCGCGAGATGCTCACCGCAAGCGGGAGCAATTTCCGGGTGGGCCAGGTGAACTTCTACCGCGCCATCCAGAATCGAACGCCGCAAGGAATCGTGGGGGCCGTGGCCTTGACGTTGATGGGCGCGCGGGCCGAGTCCTGGCCGACCAATCGTCTGTCCGGTGCGGCGGCGTTTTTCTCGCAGATCGGTTACAAGCCCACCAGCGAGTGGAAAGAAGAGCACGTGTTTTGGGATCCGCTTGGCGCCAGCGTCGTGGCGGGTGCCAGCGCGCCCGGACGCGCCGCCGTCGCGGCGATCGGGCAGGCTCCCAGCAGTGCGTCCCAACCGGTGGTCCCGGCCTCAACCCACGGCGCGCCGCGGGTGGCGATCTTCCCGGATGGCACTGAGATCCAGTTGCCTCCCGACCAGGATCCCAGGGAACTCTTCGCCGATTGGTTGATCAACCCCAAGAATCCCTGGTTCACGCGCAGCGTCGTGAACCGCATCTGGGCCTGGCTGCTGGGGCGCGGCATTGTTCACGAGCCTGACGACATTCGGGAAGATAACCCGCCGAGTAATCCCGCATTGCTGGCTTACCTGGAGCGGGAGTTGATCGCGGCCTGCTACGATCTGAAGCGCTTCTATCGATTGATCCTGAACTCCAAGACGTATCAGCTTTCATCCATGCCTCGGGCCGTCACGCCGCCAGCGGAGGCAACCTTCGCGAGCTATTCCCTGCGCCGATTGGATGCGGAGGTGTTGATCGACGCCATCAACAAGCTCACTGGCGCGTCCGATCTTTACACCAGTCCCATCCCGGAGCCGTTCACCTATATCCCGGAAGACAAACCGGCCATTGCGATCGCGGATGGCAGTATCACCAGTCCCTTCCTGGCT
>JACPRI010000358.1 GCA_016190065.1 Verrucomicrobiota bacterium | reverse complement strand
TAAAACGTTACAAGGTTAAATCGTTAAATCGGTTAAATGGGTCATCGTTTCTTCCCGCGGACGCTCGGCTCTTTGGGGGGCGGAATCGGTGGCGCGAGTTTGTGGCCGAAATGCACCGCGCCTAATTCAAACCGCAAGTGGTAAGTCCCGGCCTCCAGCTTGGTCTCAATCTTCCCGGCCACTTTGTGAAAGACATGCAGCATCGCGTGGTTATCTGCGAGCACGTCTGCGGTAAAACCGGTGATGCCGTTCTCCAGGGCGATCTTGCTCACATACTGCAGGAGGAACGTGCCAATGCCGCGATGCTGGTAATCATCATGAACCGTGATGGCCACCTCGGCTTCGTTCGACGCGCCATCGCCCATGTAGCGTCCGACGCAAATCATGCGGTCTCGGCCTTCGAACGGAATCAGGCCGACGATAGCCATGTCGCGGCGATAGTCGAGCGTCACGAACTTTTGCACTTGCTCGTGGGGCAGGTGGTGGATCAGAGCGAAGTAGCGTTGCAGGATGGTCTGCTGGGAATGGGAGTAAAAGAGTTCTTTGAGCAACGTCTCGTCGGTGGGCTGGATCGGGCGGAGGAAGACTTTCAGCCCGCCTTTGAACGACGCGATCGTCTCGTATTTCTTCGGGTAAGGCTGCAAGCCCGACGGCAGCGCAATCTGATTGGGATGCACGAGGTGGCGCGCCCGCGCTTCCCGCATCAAGTCGTCCCGGAATTTCGGGTGAGCCACATGAATGAGCGCCAGCGTGCGTTCCCGAACGCTTTTGCCGTGCAGACTCGCGACGCCGTACTCCGTCACGACGTAATGCACGTCGGCGCGGGTCGTGACCACGCCGGCGCCTTCTTTGAGCCGGGAAACGATTTTGGTGAAAGCTCCGTTCTTCGCGGTGGACAGCAGGGCGATGATCGGTTTGCCGCCTTCGCTGCGAGCGGCACCGCGAATGAAATCCACTTGCCCGCCGAAGCCGCTGTAAAACCGGTCGCCGATCGAATCCGCGCAGACCTGCCCGGTTAAGTCCACTTCAATGGCCGAACTGACGGCCACCATGCGACGATTCCGGGCGATCTGAAAGGGATCGTTCGTAAACTCAGTCGGGCGAAATTCAAAACGCGGGTTGTCGTGGATGTAATCGTAGAGTTTGCGGGTCCCGAAACAGAACGAGCTGACGATCTTGCCGGCGAGCAACGTTTTCACCCGGCAATTCAGCACGCCCTTCTCGATCAGCGGCAATACGGCTTCAGTGAACATTTCCGTGTGCATGCCCAGGTCCTTCTTGTCCGCCAACGCCGCCAGAAACGCGCTGGGGATTTCGCCGATGCCCGTCTGGATCGTGGAGCCATTTTCCACGAGCGAGGCGATGAACTCACCGATTTTGAGCGCTTCCGGAGAAGGCGGCTCGACGGCGTGCTCCAGGATCGGCCGCGCGCTTTCGACCATCGCGCTCAGTTGCGAAACGTGCACAAAACTGTCGCCCAGCGTCCGGGGCATATTGGGGTTCACTTCGGCCACGACGTAATTCGCGCTTTCGACCGCTGCCTTCACGACATCGACCGAGACGCCAAAACTGCAAAAGCCGTGCACATCCGGGGGCGATACCTGCACGAGCGCCACGTCGAGATGGAGCTTCTTCTGACGGAAGAGAGCCGGAATCTCGCTGAGAAAAATCGGCGTGTAATCCGCGACGCCTTCGTTGACCGCCTCGCGAACATTGGGTCCGATGAAGAAGGCGTTGTGGCGATAATTGGCCAGCAAGTTCCGCCGGGCATAGGGTGCCTCGCCAAAGGTCAGGATGTGGACGATCTCGACGTCAAAAACGTTCGGCCCGCGGGCGGCCAGCGCGGCGACCAGGCGTTGCGGCGTGGCGCAACCCGATCCGATAAAGATGCGCATCCCGCTCCGGAGATGGGAGAGTGCGGCTTCCGGTGTAGTCCAGTTCATGACCACTTCGTCCCACAGCGTGATTTGATCGGCTCCACCGATTTTGGCAAGCGTACGACCGAATTTGGTTTCTGGGCTGCCCTAACTAAGCTTGCCCCGCTCCGTTGGATTCCACCCAGCGCACCGCGTGGCGAATCAACTCCGGTGCCGTCGCGATCTTGAGCTTGGTTTTGATGTTCACCCGATGGACTTCCACAGTCTTGACGCTGATGTGAAGCCGCTCCGAGATTTCGCGCGTGCTCTTGCCTTGGCCGATCAGTTGAAAGACTTCGAATTCCCGGTCGCTCAGATTGCCCACGGGCGAGCCGCCGGCCTCGGATCGGCGGCCGGAGAAGATTTCCAGGATCTTGGCCGACATGTTCTCGCTCACGTAAATCTGGCCGCTGAGGACATGGCGGATGGCTTCCATCAACTTGCGCCCGCCCTCTTGCTTCATGATATAGCCGCGCCCACCGGCGCGCAGAACACGCTCGGCATACAGCGACTCGTCGTGCATCGAAATCACCAGGACGGCCAGGCCCGGACGAATGGCTTGAATGTCCTTGATGAGTTCGAGACCGCTTTTGTCCGGCAGCGCGATGTCGGCCAGCACTAGATCCGGCCTGGTTTTGGAGACGATTTCCATCGCCTGGCTGGCATTTTCCGCCTCGCAGCAAACCATGAGATCGGGCTCGTTGCCGACGAGTTGGGCCAGGCCCTGGCGCATCATCGGATGGTCATCCACGATGAGGATGCGCTTCTTGGCGGGCGAAGCCGGCGAATTCTTTTTTCTGTTCATGAACCGATTTTGAAAGTGCAAACGACCCGGGTTCCCTTTTTGGGCGCTGGACACACTTCGAGCTTCCCGCTGATCGTGCTGGCGCGGTAATTCATAATCTGCAAACCCATCCCGGCGTTTGGGCCCGGGGTCTTGGGGAAACCAGCCCCGTCATCCGTGATCGAGAGGCGGCCCAGGGGACCTTCCGACGCTAGATCGATCAGGATCCGGTTCGGTTTGCCGTGCTTGATCGCATTGCTGATGGCTTCCTGCGCGATTCGGTAAACGTGCGTCGCGGCCGCGTAGTCGTGCAGCAGCACCGGCGGATCGCATTCGAACCGGCAAGTTACGTGAAAGAGCCTCTCCGTGTTGTTCGCCAATTCATGCAGCGCGGACATCAGCCCGTTCGACTCCAGTTCGATCGGCGCCAACCCGCGGGCGAGCATGCGTGTCTGAGCGATGGCCTCGCGCACATGCTCGGCGATTTTGGCGGCCTGGACGGCTTCAGGGCGTCCCTTTTTCTCGAGGTTCTGTTCCAGCACCTGGCTCATCAGTTCGATGCCTGCGAGGTGCTGGCAAAGGCCGTCGTGCAGGTCTTGGCCCATGCGTCGCTGTTCTTGGTGGCTGATTTCAGCGATTTGCCGTTCGAGCCGTTTTCGATCCTGTTCCGCCGTCACGAGCCGGCGATCCTTTTCGGTTTGCTGCAAAGCCCGTTGCACCACAGCCGGGACGAATTCCTGAAACCGCACGTCCTTGACCAGGTAATCCAGCGCGCCGCGTTTCATCATCTCCACGGCTACGCGTTCATCGCCCTGGCCGGTGATGATAATAAACGGAACAAGCCGGTTCAGTTGTGACAGATGATGGATCAGGTCCTTCGCCTCGATGTCCTGAAGTTTCAGGTCGAGCAGCATCAGGTCGGGCCGATTCCGGCTGAGCCATTCAATCGCCTCCTGGCCGGAGGCCGCGGTCACGGTGGCAAATCCCTCGCGCCGCAAGGCTTTTTCGATCAGACGCAGCAGTCCCCGGTCATCGTCCACGATGAAAATCGTCGCTGGCGCCTCGCTTCGGTCCATACCCGGCAATAGTTTGAGGTCGGCGGCTTTACTGCTTGGCGACTTTCAACGGCCCTTCGCGTCGCACTAAATCATCGCGTCGTTTGAGGTGTCTTTGGCCCGGATTTCTGGCACTTCGACCAGACTGACGAACAGACCCAACTGCTTGACGGCTTCGGCGAACTTCTCGTAATCGACGGGCTTGACGATGTAATTGTTGCAGCCCAGAGCGTGGCACCGTTCGACCTCGCGCGGGTCGTCGGTCGTGGTCAGCATGCTGATCGGGATTTTGCGCAGTTCGGAGTCCGCTTTGATCTGGCGGAGCACTTCGATGCCATCGACCTTGGGCATCCGGATATCCAGCAACAACAGGTACGGCGTGTCCGGTTCCCGCTTGCGTCCCGGGCCTCGGCCGAGGAGAAAGTCGAGGATTTGTTGTCCGTCCTCGAAGCGTTCAATCTGGTTGTGCAGGGCGACGCGGGCCAGATTCTTTTCAATCAATCGGGCGTGGCCCGCGTCATCGTCGGCGATCAGGATCACGACTTCCTTCGTCATAGCCATATTTTATCCTTTGAGTTCGGGGCCAAAGGCAAGGAAACAAAAAAGGCGCTGCCGCACCCCGGCTCGGATTCGACCCAGATTTTTCCGTCCTGCCGCTCCAGGATGCGTTGGGCAATGGTCAAGCCAAGCCCCTCGCCTTCGCCGTGGCCCGGGTTCAGCCGGTGGAAGATCTCAAAAATCTTGCCCTGGTGTTCGGGAGGAATGCCGATGCCGTTGTCGCGAACCGCATAAACAGATCGACCGTTGTCGGCCTGGCCCGAAACACGAATGACCCCGGGCCGGTCCGGTGCGCGGTATTTGACCGCGTTGTCGAGCAGGTTGGAGAAAACCTGGTTGAGCTGGGTGGCATCTCCGAGGCAGCCGGGCAAGGGATCCGCGCGCAAGGTCACGCCCGCCTGTTGAAACTGAAATTCCATCGTCCGCGCGATGTTCGCGAGCAAGGCATTCATGTCCAGGGGCTCGATCCGCAACGCGGCCCGGCCCATCCGGGAAAAGCGGAGAAACCCCGACAACAGAGCGTCCATCTTGCTCACGCCGGCCTGGATGTACTGCATGGCTTCCGGCACTTCGTCGGCCAGGATGGTGGCCAATTCCGATTTGCTGACCGCGGAGCTGCCGGAGCCGGCGAGGAGTGAACCGACTTTCTCACAAGCGCGTGCCAGTTCTTTGCTGAACCCTTGGATGTTGACCAGCGGCGAGCGCAAGTCATGCGAGGCCACGTACACGATGGTCTCCAGTTCTTTGTTTTTTTCGGCGAGGGTCTGTGCGAGTTCGGCCAGTCGCTCTTCGGCGCGTTTGCGTTCGGTGATGTCGCGGACAAAGCCGGTGAAAATGCGCCGATCAGCCAGGCGAACTTCGCTGACCGCCAGATCCACAGGAAAGATGGTTCCGTCCTTCTTCTGCCCCACCACTTCACGACCGATGCCGATGATTTTGGCCTGGCCCGTCTGGCGGTAATTCGCCACATAACGATCGTGCTCCTCGCGGTAAGGCGACGGCATGAGCATACTCACGTTTTGCCCGATCACCTCTGCCGCCGCGTACCCGAAGATGCGTTCGGCCGACGCGTTCAAGGATTCGATGACGCCTCGTTCGTCGATCGTGATGATGCCCTCGACGGCGGTGTTGACGATCGCCCGGAGCCGCTCCTCGCTGTCGCGCAACGCGACCGCAGACCGTTTGTGCTCTTCGGTCTCCCGCTGCATGGCCTCGTTCGCTCGGGTCAGGTCGGCAGTGCGGTCGCGAGTCCGCTGCTCCAATTCATCTCGCTCTTTTTGGAGGAGCTGCTCGCTCTGTTGGCGGCGGGCGTTCTCCCGCAGAAGGAGGAAAAAGATCGCGGATAAAAGCGTGACGCTGCAGACGCCAAAGCCCAAATCCAGGAAGATAGTCCGATTCGCTCGCGTCCTGGAGAGGTGCTGGCGAACCGCCAGCAAGTGCCGCTGTTCCGAGATCATCTCCGTGAGGAGGGTTCGAATGCCTTCCATGACTTTCAGGGCCTCGCCGTTCTGAATCAACGCTTCGGCAGCGGCAAGGCCTTCTCGGCGGCGGATGTCAATTCGGTGCTGGATAAAAGCGAGGCGTGCTTGAATCAAGGGCTCCAACTGGCTCATCCGGCCTTGTTCCTCCCGTTGAGCTTCGGCTAACCCCCGTAACTCCGCCAGCAATTGCGGGAGGCGGTTGGTGGCGGTGAAGAAAGGGTTCAGAAAAGCGTCGTTTCCGGTGAGAACGAATCCGAAAAGTCCGTTCTCGGCTTCCGTCAAGCACAGCAGTAACTCCTCCTGGACGGTGATCGTCTGGTGCGTGTGCGAAACCCAGCGGGAAGTTTCGATAAGCTGGCGGGCATTCCAAAGAGAAAAACCTCCGGCGATAGCCAGGAGCAGCAGTCCCAGTCCCAGTCCGACTGCGAGTTTTCGTTCCACAGTGCGTGCTCTCAGCAGCCCGGGCATCCAGTGCGTTGGCGCGTCGTTGTCGATTTCGACCAGATACTCAACGGCTTGCTCAATGTCGAGGTTGCAGTGCGCCGATGATCAGCGTGGATGTCGCTCCGAAGAAAGGGTTCCTGGAGAGCCTCCTGTTCCAATCGGACCTGCTCACGGCCCATGCACCGATGGGAATCCCCCTCACCCGTCCTGTGGACACCCTCTCCCCCAGTGGGGGAGAGGGAAAGGGTAAGGGGGATCGGTTTCATGGGAAGTCTCCATGGCCATCGAGCCGTGCGCACCGACCATGAACTGGCAGGGACGCGGTGGAACGCGTCCCTGATATGGCTCGTTCGATCGCGGAGTAAGATCAGGGACGGAGTGGAATCCGTCCCTACCAGGTTCATGTGAGTGTTAACTTCATCGCGCACCGGCCGGCAGTTGCAGCCGATATTCCGTGGGAGACAATCCCAGGATCCGCTTGAACATCCGGTTGAAATGGGTGAGGGACTGGAAGCCGACCTCGTAAGCAATTTCGCTCACCCTCAGATTCGGATTGAGCAGGAGATTCTTCGCTTTTTCGATTCGCACCCGCGAGACGTAGTCGGTGAAGTTCAAGCCGGTCACCTTCTTGAACATTTTGCAGAAATAAAAAGTGCTGGTGTTGACGGCCTTGGCGACCTGGCCGAGCGAGAGTTCTTCGCCTTGATGCTCCTGAATGAAGTCCTTCGCGCGCGTGATGACCGGGGGGTCGGCATTGCCCTGGCGGACCACGATTTGATTGGAGACCATGGACAAATGCTGGGCGAAGATCGCGAGCAATTTGACCATCGACTCGTACTCTTTCGCCGCCAGCACTCGAGTCCCAAAATAGGCCTTCTTGAGTTCCTCCCCATCGACGTCCACGCCCCAGTCGCGAGCCAGTTTGAACGCCCGGTCGAATTGGGCCGCGCTGGGTTTTCTGCGAAACACCTGTCCGGTCTGGAGAAATCCGATCAAACGGTCGCCCAGGCGGACCGGCACCGCCGTGTCGCACAAGCCCAGCGCGCAGTTGACCGTCTGGGATTGCTGGGTGGCCGTCTCGGAAAGCTTCTGCTGCACTTGCAGGCAGGCCGCGCAGGCGCGGCTTTTCTGGGCCATGAGTCCGCAGAAGGGACTCTCCTTGCGCCGCCCGTGATGCGGCAGTTGCCAGGATTCCACCGGCCGCAAGGCGACGGGCAGTCCGGTGGTCTCGCTGAAGGCGCGTTCGTACTCCTGATAGATCGGCGAGTTTTTCAAGGCTTCAATCAAGCTGTCTTTGTTATTATTCATGTTTCATCTTCTTTCGATTCGGCGCTGCGTTGACCCATTTTGTTAACCCGATTTTGTCGGGTGTGGACAAAATACGGACAGACGCGGGAAACGACAATTGGGCGCGGCCCGAATCGTGATCTGGCGCGCGCGCCTAGCGGTGCTAAGGAGATTCCTTAGGTCCGGGAGACGCGGTTTAGCGAAGTTTCTTTTTGTTGATCTGCATCAAATCACGTTCTGGAGAATCGTTTTAGGGTGCGCGCAGATGAGCAAACGAGTTGTCACGCTGAATGTGCGCGAAGACATTCGAAAGGGCAAGGAACCCTTGGCGGAGATCATGGGCACGGCCGGGGCGTTGCGCCCGGATGAAGCGTTGCAGCTCATCGCGCCGTTCGAACCGTTTCCTCTCTTTTCGATCCTGGCGCGCCACGGCTTTTCGCATGAGTCTCGACGAACGGGAACTGGTACCTGGGAGGTGTTATTCTCGCGCGCGGCGATTGATCGGATTTCTTCTCAGATTTCCGGCCAGTCGCCCGCGCCCCGCCCGGCCGACGGCTCTCCCGAAATGAGTTCATGCCGGGAAGCCGCGTAATCTTGGGTTCGAGTCTTTTCGTGTTCGAGGTGAACCAGAGGAGAATCTTCACGCATCGGATCTCCCGCCACACAGGATGGACCCTGTTTTCGCAGAAAAGGAATGCCCCCTCCAGACCGGACCCGGGCGGCGCTTCGGAGGTGGCGTGATTTGGTGCTGAGCGCGAGAAGGAGCGCTAACCGACCGCGAGTTCTTCGGTGCTCTTCGTCGAGGTCTCGATCGCCTTTTGCAGGACGGCCTCGATCCATCCAAGAGAGGCCAGGCCCACGACTTCGTGAATGACTTGGGCGCCTTTGAACAGGAGCAGCGTCGGCACGGCGTTGATCTCGTGCCGGCTGGCCAGCTCGGGTTCGTCGTCCACGTTGACTTTGACGAATTTGATGCTGCCGCCGAATTCAACCGCGAGGCGTTCGACCACGGGCTCCATTTTCCGGCACGACGCGCACCAGGGCGAATAGAATTCCACCAAAACGGGGAGGCTATGTTTGAGCACTTCCGAATCGAAAGTAGCAGCGGTCACTTCCAGAACGTCGTTCATAGTTTGCCTTTCTCTGCTTGATTCAGTTTTGTTGATCTCCGGTCAGCCAAATCTGTTAATTCCGGCTTGCACTTGTTCACCTACGCCAGGAACCGTCCGCGCACTACACGTTCCTTGGCATTGGCTTTCCCTTTTTTGGAGAAAGTCAGAAAACCTCGACTGGCAGACCCGTCACTTTCTTGACGGTCTGGGCAATGCGAGAAAGGCTGCGCAACGGCAGGTGCCCGCATTCCGAGTGCGCGGTCGGCCGGGTCGCCGAATAAATCTGGACGAGAGGAATCTGCGCTCCGGCGGTCTTGAGGTCCAGGAGGCGCTGGGCAAACTGGTCGATTTCCCCCGGCGGAGGCTCTTCGCCGTCGATCAGAGGGAAGAGGCTTTGAACCGTCACGGGACGTTCGCGGGCCAGGGCGAGGATATTAGAGATCACTTTTTCCAACGGCACCGTGGGACGGTTGACTTTGTCCATGTAGGCTTGCGTTCCGGCTTCCAGCTTCACCCAGATTTCATCCTGGCGAGTGAAGTGGTGCAGCATCTGTTGCACGTGAGGAAAATCCAGGCCCGTGGCATTGGTGATCAGGACGATCTTGAAGAACGGAAAACTGGCGAGGGCTCGCACGTGCAGCACCGCCTGAACGGCCTCGGTGAAATTCGGACAAAGCGTGGGCTCGCCATCCCCGCTCAACGCGACGTGCCGGAGCCGGAGCAGTTCCTGAGGAACCGAACCGTAAGAATCCAGTCCCCGAAGCTTGCCCGAATAAACCAGATCGAGCGTCTGCCGCAATTCGTCCGCCATCACGTTCACGTCCAGTGCGCGGCTTCGGGCGGGCTCCTGGCGATTCACCTCGCAATACACGCAATCGAAATTGCAGTACTTGTCCGGATTGAGATTGACCCCGATGGACAGGCCCCGGGCGCGTGGAGACACCACGACATAGACAAAACGATTCTGCAGGGAATTGCGCGGACAGCCGAAAGCAGTGACCAAGGATCTGGGCGCGGGTTCCGTCAACACGGTTGGTTCCTCAACCGCGCTGCCGGACAGGGGATGCTCGACTTGTTGAATGCTCATATGACTTCATGTGGTGATCAGACCCGGTTTTACTATGGTGAAGCAACTCTCACGGAACACGGGTCTTGGGACAACACATGGGTTGGCTTAGACTGGACATTTTTTGCAGCGCCACATTTTCGGGGATCAAGGCACGGTCGGAAAGCGGCTTAGAAAGGATCAAGAGGCTCCGGATGAAGTCTGAGGAAAACTGGTACGCGAGGTGGGAGTTGAACCCACAACCTTCGGCTCCGGAGGCCGACACTCTATCCAATTGAGCTACTCGCGCACTCCACCGTGAGGCCAACCTACAAAGCGGATCGCTTGAGTCAAATACATTATCGAACCAGGCCTTGTCGAACGCCGACAGACTCGTTTGAATCACATCTTATGAACCGACCCACCCCTGCGCCCCTCCCAGGAGGGGAACTTGCATTCGACGCAGGAAACGGAGATCCCCTCCTGGGAGGGGAGGGCAGGGGTTTGTGGTTCCGGGCCGTTTCAAAAATTACGGGAGGCTATTCATGAAAGCCGTGCAACTGACCGCTCATGGCGCGCCGGGTCAGTTCCGGATCGCCGAGCTGCCGAATCTGATCGCTGGACCTGGTGAAGTGGTCGTGGCTGTCCGCGCCTGCGGGCTGAATCATCTGGACCTCTGGCTGGAGGAAGGCAATTTGCCCATCCCGATTCAACTCCCCCGCACGCCCGGCTCAGAGGTCGCGGGCCAGATCATTCAAACGGGGCCAGGAATCGGCGCCTGGAAGGCCGGCGATCGAGTCGCCGTCCAATCCAACCTTTTTTGCGGGCAGTGCGAGTTTTGCGAACGCGGACAGGAGTCGCTCTGTTTGCGCGGACAACTTCTCGGCGTGGATCGGGACGGCGGATTTGCCGAGCAAGTCTTGGTGCCGGAGCGTTCGCTCGTCCGCCTTCCGGATCAGGTTTCGTATGAATGCTCCGCGGCGTTGACGCTCGCCGGCAGCACGGCGATGCATATGCTCACGGATCGCGTGGAGATTCAGCCTGGGAACTGGGTCCTGGTCGTCGGGGGCGCCAGCGGCGTCGGCTCCGCGGCGATCCAGATTGCGCGCGGCCTGAGCGCACGCGTGATCGCGACCGCGTCAAATGATGCGAAGAAAGCCCTCGCCCTCAAACTGGGAGCCGAACAAGTCGTCGATCCGGTGAGCGAAGCCTGGCCCGCCGAGGTCCGGAAGCTCACCGGCAAACGTGGAGTTGATGTTGTGGTCGAGCACGTCGGTGGGACAATTCTGGAGCAATCGCTGAATTGTCTGGCTCGAGGCGGAACGATCGTCACGTGCGGCGCGACGGCGAGCCGGGATGTCCAATTGAATCTGTGGCCGCTTTTCGTGAAGGAACACCGGCTCGTCGGCAGTTACGGTCGCACAAGGCGCGATTTGGTCAGTACATTGGACTGGGCCGCCGCCGGGAAATTGCAGGCGGTCATTGATCGAGCGGTTGGATTGTCGGAAACGCCGGCCGCGTTTGCCGCGCTGAGAAATCGCACGGTGCTAGGAAAGGCGGTCGTGGTCCCGTAAACCCGGGATCGCAGGGCGAGGCTCGCACAAGCTCACGGTCGGCGCAGCCAAGCCGAACGCCCTGCTGGTCCAGGTGTGGATTTGGGGACGCTCCTCTGGTCGTTAATTGAAGGCGGGAGTGATTTCAACGGACTGACCGGGCGCCACGGTCAGGTTTTCCCCCTGCGCCCAGACCTGATCGTTGAGCAGCAGCTTGAACTCGACGGTTCCTTCGGCGTCTTTTGTGGACCACACCCAGGTCGCGCCATCCAGGCATTCCAAAGGCGTGCCTTTGTCCCAGCTCAATCCATCGCCCTGGCCGCGAATGTACAAAGCATTGCCAAATCCCACGTCAATCCGGGCGTTGACGGTCGTGAGCGGCTTCGCTTTCGATTTCACGGCCGGCGGGGCGATCTTGATGGGTTTGCTCTGGCGAGGCGCTTTGGGGGCGGGAAAGGCCTCGGGCGCGCTCTGGGCCTTTGTGGAGGCGACTTCCAGTGCGCTCGGCACATACGAGGCCGCGGCGGCCTTCTTCATGTTGGGTTTGGTTGCGGTTTCGGTCTTCGATTTCATGTCGATTCTTTTCAGTTTCAGTTGATCATTTTTTACGGATTGCACAAAACGTGACACCCGCCGCTGAATTCCGGGCGGGTGAACACGGCTCGATCAGCCCAAGCAATTCAGGTTCCAGACTCCTGTCGCATCCGAAACCCGCCGCTTCCGGCTCGCTTTTGCGGGCGAGCCAGCGGAACGCCTGGCCAAAAGAGCGTGTGCAAGTAAAGTAATTCTTCTCGACGGTCAAGGAATTATTCTGAGAAATTCGCGCGGTGATCGCCTTCTTTGGCAGCCCTGAGTTTTGGTTCGCCAGCCCCCTGGGCTTCTTATTTGCCATTTTCACCCTGTGCATGCTCGTGGATGCCATCCGGCGTGACGAATGGCTTTGGGCATTTTTTATCTTTCTGTTCCCGCCCCTCAACGCGCCGCTCTATTTCTTCCTCGTCTATCGCCACGCGCCGTCCGTGGCCACGCTTGGATTCGAGCTGCCCGGCGCTCGGGATCGCCGCCGCATCAAGGAGTTGGAAGCGCAGATTCATCATCTCGACAAAGCGCATCATCATCTCGAACTGGGCGACATTTACTTTCAACAAGGCAAATTGCCCAAAGCGCTGGAGAGCTATCAAAAGGCGTTCGAGCGCGATCCCAACGATCCCGATATCCGCAGCCACCTGGGCCAATGCCTCCTGCGCTTGAACCGCCCCCAGGAAGGCCGGGAGATGCTGGCCAAAGTCTGCGCGGAGAACCCGAACCACGATTACGGTTACACGATGATGGCGCTGGCCGAGGCGCAGGTCGCGATCGGGGAGACGGATGTGGCCATCGCTACCCTTCAGCGCGTGCTCGAAGCGCATTCGTATGCGCGTGCCCGCGTGCAGCTCGCGGCACTTTATCTGGAAAAAGGCGAATCGGACCGGGCGCGCGCCGAACTGAAAGAAGTCGTGGCCGACGACTCCGCCTCGCCTGATTTCCAACGCAAGCGAGATCGAGTCTGGATTCGGAAAGCGAAGCGGATGTTGAAATGAGCGGACAACGCTCCGGCAGTTAACCCACGATGCGGAAACGCACTTTCGCGCCCGGCCGGCATTGCGCGAGCCAGGATACGTCCGCCGGATCGACCATGCCAATCTTCGGATACCCGCCGACCGTCGGGCCGTCGCGCATAATCACGATCGGCTGGCCGTTGCCCGGCACCTGGATCGAGCCGACACGCACCGGTTCGCTGATGATCTGGGACGGCTGAGGTTTCAGGGCGATCCCAGTTAGCCGATAGCCCGCGCGATCGCTTCGGGAGGTGACCGTCCATTCTTGCGCGAAGAACGATTCGCGTTCGTGTTCGCTGAAACAATTCCATTGCGGACCGGGCCAGACTCGAAGCGGCGGCGGCGAATCGTAATCGCGCCGTTCGCTCCACGCGACGCTTCGGCCTGCGACCGTTGGCACAAGCCGGAACGAAGCGTCCGGCTTGCGGCAAAGAATGTCGCCCGGCGTCAGCAATCTACCCAGACCGCCGCGCTCATAGGCGCTCGCGCTGCCAAGAATTCTTTCCGCTTCAAAGCCGCCTTCCACAGCCAGGTAAATCCAGACGCCGGAGCGCTCGCGTGGGAAGTGAATCTGATCGCCTGCTCGCACGCGGACGATTCGCCATGTGGGTACGTTGGCTTGCGCGTCCGCGCCGGCGACTGCGATCCACGCCTCTTCAACAACCGCCAGCCTCGCGCCTTGCAGGAGCAGTTCGAGAACCGGCGCGTCCGGCGGATTGTCGAGCAAGCGATTGGCCCAGGCCGCCGCGTGGTCGTCCATCGCGCCGCTCGCCGGCACGCCGAAACGGCGCCAGCCCAATCGGCCTTGGTCCTGCACACTGGCGCTAAGACCGGGGGTAAGCACTTCGAAGACCCTTGTCACCGTGTGTGGTTCGTAAGAGTAAAGGCGCAGTCTAGCCGTGCGCGCCGAATTTGTATCTATCCAGTTGAGACGGGGAGCGCGCGCGCGCCTCGCGTGCAGTGGTCGGCGCCTTCGCCGACCACTCGGAGGCGCACGACCGAGTCGCTGCGTTGCGACTGATCGGTGCGCCGTGCCGACCCCGGCGAGGCGCCGGTCGGAACACGCGAGGGCGCGTGTGCTCCCCAATGCCAATTCACTTTACGGATTGCTTTTGACGGTCACGCCCACAAACCGCACCCGATCTCCATGCCGAAGGTAAAACATCGATTCCTCACTCGCCTCGGTTTTCGCGCGGCCCGGGTCGAGAATCTTTAGCGCGGTATGGCCAATGATGTTCCAGCCGCCGGGACTCGCGACGGAATAAATGCCGGTGTGCTCGCCCCCAATGCCGATTGAACCGGCGGGCACGCGCGTCCGCGGAGACGGCCAGCGCGGCGTGTGCAGCCGCGGATCAAGATCGCCGAGATAAGGAAATCCGGGGGAGAAGCCGAGCATATAGACTTTGTAAATCGTCGCCGAGTGCAGCGCGATCACGCCATCTATGGACAGACGGTTGTGCTGAGCGACTCGCTCGAGATCCGGTCCGTCGTAAACGACGGGAATATCTTTGATCGGCGCAGACGCAATTTCGGCGGCTGCCGTCGCCTCAAGCCGCGCCGCCAAATCCGGCGCAATCCGGACCGGATCAGGAACCTGCTTTGGATCGAATTCCAGGAGGACCGTTGTGAAAGCCGGGACAAACTCCGTGAGGCCGGGCGGCGGATGGTTTTCCAACTCAGCGACAATGGCCCGGCCTTTTGCGAAGGCCGCGTCGCCAAGCTTGTCAGCGAAGTGGAAGAGGAGCGCGTCCGGGCCGTACAGAGTCCATTTCATGCGTTGGGCGAACCGCAAGCTGTCGCTCCGGCGTGGCCCCGTCAAGCGTTGAAGCGTTGGTGCGTGTGAGAGGGACGCAAGTCAGCTTTTGAGCAATCGCGGGATGGGCGCCGCCTTTCCCCTCACCGCGACCCTCTCCCCCAAGGGAGAGAGTGCGGTGAGGGGGGAACAGGGTGGCCTTTTTTCGGTTGCTCAAAAACTGACGCCCGTGTGAGCGGAGGTCGGTCCAATACACCAGAGTTGTCGGCGTTGTCGGCGAGAAAACTTGTCGCAAGTCATGGATGCTGTTACGAGAAATCGCTGACGGTGGAGTGACACTCAAGAGGCCAATACCACCCGGACTTGGGCCTGCTCGTCAACCGGGCCCGTCCCCTCGAAGACTACATCCAATGTCCTCCCCCCCGCGCACAGCGATCTCTATTCGCCGAACATCTCCAACAGCACCGCAAAGATGGCTTGCGCGGTCAGGGCATCGCATGGCGACAAACTATCAAAGCGTGCACCCCGAGGCAAAGGCCTCTTTCCCGGCTGCACTTCAACTCACAAATTCCTTATGAATCCTGAGAACCTTGTTTCCATTCGTGTCTGGGGCGACTTCGCCTGCTTCACGCGACCGGAATTCAAAGTCGAGCGCGTGAGCTATCCCATCATGACGCCATCCGCCGCGCGGCTTGGCTTGTTCCACGCAACCGCAATTGATTATTCTCCTCAGCACACGATTCCATGAACCCCT
Organism: Verrucomicrobiota bacterium; assembly: GCA_016190065.1. GTDB lineage: Bacteria > Verrucomicrobiota > Verrucomicrobiia > Limisphaerales > SIBE01 > VHCZ01. The sequence goes on along the minus strand of JACPRI010000358.1, from coordinate 81 downwards.
ATCCCCTCCAACTTGAAATCTCCGGCCCCATCGCCCTCTGGGCGCGTCCGGACACAATGCCAAATCCCGTCTCCTACGTGG
>JACPRI010000357.1 GCA_016190065.1 Verrucomicrobiota bacterium | reverse complement strand
TCCTCGTCGGACAACGCGGTGAGCGTGGCGGGACACCAATTCACCATGCGTTTGCCGCGATAGATGAGGCCCTTCCTGTAAAGCTCGACGAAGACCTTCTGCACGCAGCCCGAATACTCGGGGTCCATCGTGAATCGTTCGCGTGTCCAATCGCACGAACAGCCGAGTTTCTTGAGCTGTTGAATGATGATGCCGCCGTGCTTTTCTTTCCACGCCCAGACGCGTTTGAGGAATTCCTCGCGGCCCAGCTCGTGTCGAGTCTTGCCTTCTTCCCGCTTGATCGCCTTTTCGACCTGGACCTGCGTGGAGATGCCGGCGTGGTCAGTGCCGGGGAGCCAGAGGACTTCCTTGCCATCCATGCGTGCCTTGCGCGCCAGGATGTCCTGGATGGTGTTGTTGAGCACGTGGCCCATGTGGAGCATGCCCGTGACATTCGGCGGCGGGATGACGATGGAATACGCCGGCCGCTTCGGTGAAACGCGCGCCGGATCGGCCGTGAAGCAGCCGTGCTTCAACCAGAAGTCATACCATTTGTCCTCGACGGCCTGCGGTTCGTAAGCTTTGGGGATTTCAGACATAAATCAAAGTGACGCGAATTACGCGAATTGGCGCGAATTACTTTTGAGGTCTCAGGCATTCGGTCTGGAGGCTCAAGACAACACGCTTCCATTCGAGCGAGTCTGCGCCAAAATTCACGAGGAGTCCCAGTTGAAGCTTTGAAGCCGCCACGTAGTTGAGGACCTGTTTTACATGCGCGTCCGTCAGGTGTTCGCACGCCTTGGACTCAAAGAGAATCGTGTCCCAGACTAGAAAATCTGCGTAGTAGAAATGAGGCAAAATGACCCCTTTGTATGTGACTTCGTACTTTCGTTCGCGGCAAAACGGAATCGATGCACGCTGCAACTCGACCACGAGCGCATCTTTGTAGATGACCTCGTCATGCCCCTCCCCCAGCTCGCGGTGAATCTCCATGCAGAAGCCGATGAGTTTGAAGACCTCTTCCTTGTAGATCAGGTCACTCATGGTCCTCTCTGAGCAATTCGCGCTAATTCGCGTAATTCGCGTCAACCCTAAGACTACCTCCGCAACAGCGCATACTCCATCGAGTCCACCAGCGCCTGAAGGCTGGCGGTCAGAATATTCTCACTCACACCCACGGTGCCCCAATCGCGCCGGCCATCGGTGGAACTGATGAGCACGCGCGTCTTGGCCGCAGTCCCGGCGACTCCATCAAGGATGCGCACCTTGTAGTCCGTCAGCGCCACCCTTCTGATCTTGGGAAAAGATTTCGCCAGCGCGGAGCGCAGCGCGCCATCCAGCGCGTTCACCGGGCCGTCGCCTTCGGCAACGGTGTGATGCACCACGCTCCCGACACGGACCTTGACGGTCGCTTCACACAGAGATTCGTTGCCCTGGCGGCGCATGGAGACGTGGTAGGCGTCCACCGTGAACAGCAGTTCAGGGTTGTGGTCGAGCACGCTCCGGATAAGGAGTGCCAGCGAGGCCTCCGCGGCTTCATATTCGTATCCCTGGCTCTCCCGTTCCTTGATGAGGGCCGTGATCTCTCGAGTTTCAGGTTGATCGGACGCGAGATCGAACCCCAGCTCTTTGGCTTTCAGCAAAACATTGACCCGCCCGGACAAATCGCTCACGAGCACGCGGCGCTGATTGCCGACCGCCTCCGGGTTGATGTGCTCATAGGCGCGCGTGACGCGGTCGATCGCATGGACGTGCATCCCGCCCTTGTGAGCGAACGCCGTTTGGCCCACCCACGGCTGGCGCGGATCATGACGGACGTTCGCGATCTCGTCCACGAACTCGGACAAGTCCTTGAGCTTCACGAGCGAACTCGCCGGCACGCCGAGCTTTTTCATTTTGAAATGCACGATTGGAATGACGCTCGTCAGGCTGCAATTGCCCGTCCGCTCGCCGTAACCATTGATCGTCCCCTGCACGTGCGTCGCCCCGGCATCAAGGGCCGCGATGGCGTTGGCGACGCCGACGCCGATGTCATTGTGAGTGTGGATGCCCAGCCGCGCGACCAGTTTGCCTTTCGCGTTTTTCGTGACGCGCGCGATCTCAGCCGGAAGGCAGCCCCCGTTGGTATCGCACAACACAATGCACTGCGCCCCGGCTCGCTCGGCGGCCTGCCACGTGGCCAGGGCATACTCGGGATCGTCTTTGAAACCGTCGAAGGCGTGCTCGGCGTCGTAAATCACCTTTTTTCCGTGGTCTTTCAGAAACCGGACGGTGTCGGCAATCATCGCGAGGTTTTCATCGGGCCGGGCGCGGAGCACTTCGGTCACGTGAAGCAGCCAGGATTTGCCGACGATCGTAACGATGGGTGTCTCGGCTTCGAGGATTTGGCGCATCAAGTCGTCCTTCTCGACGGAGATCCCTTTGCGCCGGGTCATGCTGAAGGCGGCGATTTGGGCGTTCTTCCATTTCCGGCGGCGGGCCTGAAGGAAAAACTCCATGTCCTTGGGATTGCTGCCCGGCCAGCCGCCTTCGATGTAATGAATCCCGAACGCGTCGATGCGCTCCGCAATGCGGAGCTTGTCCGCGGCGGAGAAATTGATGCCTTCACCCTGGCTGCCGTCGCGCAGGGTGGTGTCGTAGATTTCGACTTCGGGTTTCATCGGTTCCCGCCAAGCGGGACGGGAGTTCTACGCTACCCAAAGTCGGTTGCAAAGCGGAAATCCCGGCCTGATTGCGTCGGGTGGTCTATCCACCGGTTGTCGGTGACGGGGCGAGGCGCTCACTCGCGTTCACGCCGCTTCCGCTACAGAACGCCGTGCGGGCTCGGCTGATTCCAAAGCGCCGATTTCTCTTGGGTTGAAGCTGGCTGAAGCCCGCGCTCCGCCTAACACCGGCCGCGACAAGCCGGCCTGGGTCGATTTCGGATCCAGGGTCAGCGAAGCCTGTTGCACCTCGCTCGAGCCGGTGGAAGCTGGCTCGGCGGCATTGCTGACCACCTGCCGCATCTGCGCGAACCACCAGCGGGCGCGCGTCTGGCGGCGCTGGCGGGGCACGGCGCGCCGAAATCCGAGTGGTTGCTCCAATCCCAATTCCATTTGTTGTTTTGTCATAGCGAGTTTTTTGACTCGCATCTTAGCCGACGGGGTCGGACAACGGCGGTCCAGGGCCAACGATTTGTGACAGGTATTTTGCGGCTGGAAGGATAGCCTTGGAAGGGCTCGCCTGAGCCAACTATCAATTCCCAGAGCCTTGGCCTCCGTTCCGTTGGCGCCTTGCTCCAATTGAGTTTTTGGCTCAGGCGAAGCGGTCTTCCCGCCAGGGGTCCGCCGTGTTCGAGTAACCTCGCACCTCCCAGAAACCAAGAATGTCGCGATCCCCGAACACGATCTCGTGGATGAACTTAGCCCCTTTCCAAGCGTAACGCTTCGGGAGGATGACGCGCGCCGGGCCTCCGTGTTCCTTCGAAAGCGGCTGCCCCTTCCACCGGTGTGCGATGAGCACATCGTCGTCCAGACAGACTTCGAGGGGATTGTTCGTGGTGTAGCCGTCGTAACTCTTGAAAAAAACGTGCGCGGCTTCGGGCCTGGGCTTGACGAGGTCAGCCATCGTGAAAAACGCGACGCCTTCCCACTCCATGTCGAATTGGCTCCAGGTCGTCACGCAATGGAAGTCACTGACATCCTTGAATTGTGGCCAGGCCAGAAATTGCGCCCAGTTCAACGTCACCGGATTCTCGACGAGGCCGTGGATTTTCAGTTCCCATTTGTCCAGCGGGACGTCCGGTTGAATGCCTAGGTCAAGAACGGGAAAATTGGTGACGAGCCGCTGTCCGGGCGGGAGCCGATTTTCGGACCGCGCCTGCGGCTTCGCTAGCCCGGCCATCTTGCGCGCCCAACGTTCCTTCGCGGCGATGTATTGGTCTCTCACTTCGAGGTCACAATGCACCCGCTTGCACCAGCGCAGGCACGCCGCCTTTCGCGGTTAATTCGACGACATCACCCGGCCGAAGTGCGAAGGAATCTCCAGGTTTGAAGCTGTCGGCGCCGCGCAAAAGGCTTACGGTGTCCAACTCCGTCTTCACGCCCGCTTCTTTCAACGCCGACACCAATGTCATCCCTTCATGCCAGGGCACGCGGCAAGACTTGCCGGTCCTGGCGTCCTTGAAGAGGACGAACGGCGCCGTGACGACATCCGCCGCCGCGCCCACGGTCGCTTTGGCCACCTGTCCGGCAGCCGTGACGCTGGAATGCACGACTTTGCCCGCCGTGCCTGCGGCAGAAGCTGCCGTCTTCGATGCGGCGCGAGTCGCTGAGGCCGCGGTCTTGCCTGCGCCTTTGACCGCGCCAGCCGCGGTGTCACCCGCGGAGGAGACTATGTGCGCCGGCGCGCAGCACGCGCACAAAGTCGCGACGACAGCGATCCCGCCAGTGAGAGTGGCGCCGGAACAAAGACCGTGGATTAATGAGTTCGTTTTCATAGCGGCTCGATTAGAGGATCATCGGACGTTCTTCAATTTCTGTGCACGGATTGGCGTAACCCAACCTCATGCCCTCTGCGTATTACGCAGCCTCAGCGCAAAAGGTTTCACGTATCTCAGCCGAGAACTCCCAATTTGCTTCATCCGGACATTCTGTGCGTGCAGGCCAGGTCTGCGTTTGCATCGATCCCCCAGCGTTTGGCCGCAAGTTCATGGTCGTGAGCGAGGCCCCAGCGGTCAGGCTGCGGTTCGCCCGCGTGTGTGGGGTTCGCGCCCTTCAATTCCATGCACCCTTTGTTGTCGCCGATCCGCGCGATGAATTCGCATTCGTCCGCGGTCAGGTTGAGGTCGGGCAGCGACCCCAGTTCATCGACTTTGGCTTCGATGGATTTAGCATTGGCGCCCGCTTCCTGGATTAGCGTCGGGATGACGCTCTTCACCCCGGGTTGCGAGAGGTTCCACAGGCAAGCAAGCTGGAGCATTGTGGCTTTGTGCTTCGCGGCTACTTCACGCATTTGATCCATCTTTTCGCAACCGGCCTCGACCCAGCCCGCCGGACGGAACGCCCGATGGTCTTGCTGACCGAACTTGTGCCCCGGCTTCACGTCATCGTGGAACAACCCGCCGTAATCGACCACGCGCGTGATCACGTTCACTTCGTGTTTCAGGGCGGCGGGCAACACGAGGTTGCCGGGCCACGGTTCGAGCGGATTCAAAATGATCATCGCCCAATCCAGCAACGGGCCGAAACGCTCGAAGCAAAGGATGACATCCAGCGTGAAGCCATTGGCCGGGCCGGGCGCAATGCCCAGGCGCTCCGTGAGCCTGGCGTCCGTGAGCTTATCCAAGGCGCTCCACACTTTGTCGCTCGTGTAACCGGTCAAATCCGGGTTGTGCAGCAAAAGCAAATCGAATTTGTCCGCACGGCAGCGGGCGAGGGATTTCTCCGTGGCCATGCGAAGGTAGTCGCCATATTCGCCGGGCTTGTGCGTGGTGGTGAAACGCGGGTAGCCCTTCGCGCCGGCGCGTTCGCCTTTGTAGAAATCATGGCCGATCGCGCCGACCAGGCAATACGAGTCGCGCGGCAGACCGGCCAACGCGCGTCCGAGCATTTCATCCGCCGCTCCCGAGCCATAGACATCCGCGGTCATGAACGTCCGGATGCCTCGTTGATAGGCGTGTTGGATTACGCGGACGAAACGCTCTTCGGACATCGGTTCGCCGAAGTGCATGTAGCGTCCGCCGCTCCACGTGCCAAAAGCTGTTCGTGTGAGGTCCATAAAAAGCCTGACCATGAAAAGCCAGAAGGCGAGAGGACGCAACGTTCGTTTTGCGGCGGGCGTGGTTTGCGGAAGTCGCGCTTCCGCCAATCGACAATTGCAGATTGGCAATCGAAAATTCGATTTAACGATTTAACGATGTAACACTTCAACGACTTTAGCTGCGGCAGTGCCGCGCTGTGTTCTCCGCGCTCTCGACACCACCCGCCGGACCCACTTATGATTCGACCATGCCAAAACTCACGCCCGCTCAAATCAAATCCGCGCTGCGCTCTGTGCGCCAATGGACGAAACGGGGCAAGACCATCGCCCGAACCTACGCATTCAAAGATTTCCCCTCCGCGGTCAAGTTCGTGAATGCCGTCGCGCGGACCGCGGAGAGGGCCTGGCATCACCCCGACATTGATATCCGCTGGAACAAAGTGACTCTGACGCTCACCACGCATGATGCCGGCGGTTTGACGGAAAAAGATTTTGCCCTCGCCGAGAAGTTCGATCGCCTGGGCGGATCTCGCGCTTCGTGACCGACCTCAAGAATTTCTTCAAGCAGCATTTCGGCTCGTGGCCGGTTCATCGGGTCCAGGCGCCGGGCCGTCTGGAATTGCTGGGCAATCACACGGATTACAACCGCGGTCTTGTGTTGTCCCTTGCCGTCGATAGGAACTTGGAAATGGCTTCCGCGCCGCGCAAAGACGGCAAGATCGAGCTGGTTTCATCCGCCTTCCCGGAGAAAGAACGATTTGCCTGCGACCGCATTGAGAAAAACGATTCGGCGGCTTGGGCGGGTTACGTCAAGGGCGTTCTGCTTCAACTGCGCCAGCGCCGAGTGAATTTCACCGGGTTCAACGCCGCGATTCGCAGCACGGTTCCGCTCGGCGCGGGGATGAGCAGTTCAGCCGCGCTGGAAGTCGCGACCGCTCTGACGATTCGACGCCTGTTCCCGTTTACGCTGAGCCCAGGCGGTATCGCCACACCGCCGAAACGCAATTCGCGCGGAGAACTGCCGCCGCTCTCGAAACCAGAAAAGCTGGCTCTGGCCGGGGTGTGTCGAAATGCCGAGAGCGAGTTCGTGGGCGTGAATTGCGGATTGCTCGACCAAATCTCCTGTTTGTTTGGCAAGGCGTCGCACCTGATCGAAATCGACTGCCAGCATCTGACCGTCGAGCACCTGCCCCTGCCGCCCGGCGTCGGGGTGATCGTCTGCGATTCGGGAGTGAAACACGAATTGGCTGATGGCGCTTACAACGCCTTGCGCCGCGAATGTGAATCCGCGGCGCGCGCGTTGGGCGCCGCGTCGCTCCGCGCCGTCGATGCCGCCCGCCTGCAGGCCAACAAAACCAGATTGACCGAGCGCGAATACCAGTGCGCGTACCACGTCATCGGTGAGAACCATCGCGTGGTGTGCGCCGGACGCGCGTTGTGGGACGGGGACCTCGCGCAGTTGGGAGAGTATTTGTTCGAGAGCCACGCCAGCTCGCGGGATTTTTTCAAGAACAGTTGTCCGGAGCTGGATTTGCTGGTCGATCTTGCGCGGGCTCAGCCTGGATGTCTCGGGGCGCGGCTGAGCGGCGGCGGTTTTGGCGGCGCGACGATCAACCTGGTCAGAGAATCCGAGGCAGAACGGTTTTCTCAGGAGATCGCGACGAAATACGAGGAACAAACCGGACGCAAGCTGTCGCCCTCGCGCTGCCGCCTCGTGGATGGGGCCGGCTGAACCCGAGAAGCAAATCCAGCGTACCGAAGGCAACAAAGAGAACTAAGAGAATCCCAGCCTCGGTGCAGACAGATCTCTGAAGCTCGACCTGGGGCGGAGTATGTGGCTCAAACCTTTGTCAACTCCGTTGCCTTCTGTGAAGGAAAACTCACGCCATCTTCCGCAGCTCCATCCACATCGCCGCGCGAAAGGTCTTCTGCGGCTCCAGGAGAATCAACTCCCGATCCTTGGCTCGCGTGAATACATTCGGCAGCGCCGTCCACGGCTCGAGGCAGTAGAAAGGTTCTTCGGGCGTTTTCGCCCAGAGCGCGACGAAGCGGTGTTGGGGCGCGTCTTCGAAGTTCAGAATCACTTCCAGCTCGCTGCCCGGATCCACCAGGACCAATTCGGATTTTTTCAATCCGGCCAGGAACAGCGTGTCCGCCACGTCTTCCTGCACGCTCCAGTTCTGAGCCAGGAACGGCTTCGCGGTAAAGGACACACCCCGGTCGTGCATCGTCATCCGTTTCGCCTCGGGAATCTCCACGAAGCAATCCGCGCGGCCGCTTTTCGGCGTAAGCGGCACAGCCAAATAAGGATGAAACCCCGTCGCGAACGGCATCACTTCCGACGAGCGGTTCTCGACGACTTGCTCCCAGTGCAACCGTCCGCTCGCCAGCCGGTAGGTGAGGCGATGACCGAACGCAAAGGGATAATCCTTTCGCGTCGTCTCGTTGTCCGTCAGTTCCATGCTCACGGACGTCGCATCCTGGTGAACCACGGTCCACTTCGACCTCCGCCCGAACCCATGCTGAGGCATCGGATAACTTTGGCCGTTCCATTCATAATGGTGGTCCTTGCCGGAGGCATGGTTGAAGCTGACGAGCGGGAACAGGATCGGGTTGCCCGCGTACATCTCGCGAGGATAGCGGTCGATCACGGCCTGCGAGCAGTGCAACGCCTCGACCAGGCCATGCCCCGGCATGGGCCGGGCATAACGCAGCAGCCAGCCGCCCAGTTGAGGAGCAATTGCGGCAAGGCTGCCGTCAGTGTCGGACAAAGTCACAAGAGTGTACTCAGGCATAACAGACACGGGAGAACGGAGAGCGAACCACGTGGTTCCGATGAGCGATATTTAATCGTGAACGAACACGCGGCCAATTTAAGGAACTCCCCGCCTCCTGTCCATTCCATATAGGGGTTCGTGATTACGAATCGGCGGACGATGAACCGGTGAGGCGTGAAGACGCCGCACCGGTCGGCAAAGGTCCTTTTGGAAGCGGTGGTTAAGAGACGAATAGCCAGTTCGCAGCCTGATTGACGCGAGGCTTGCCTGGCTCCTCCCAAGAAGTCACCGCAACACTTCTTCGCCATTTTGGCCCTGCGATTCCATCTGGCGAAGAACCATGCTGTGGTATGCGCCGCGAAGCTCCATGAGTTCCTCGTGAGTCCCGCGCTCGGTGACACCCCCCTCTTCCAACAAAAGTATCAAATCGGCCTGGCGCACGGTGGAAAGCCGGTGCGCGATGACGAACGTGGTTCGACCGGCGAGCAGCGTCGCCATTGACTCTTGAATGAGTTGCTCGCTTTCTGTGTCCAGATTGCTCGTGGCTTCATCGAGGATGAGGATTTGAGGGGAAGCCAGGATCGCCCGGGCGATGGCCAGGCGCTGCTTCTGGCCTCCCGAAAGCTTGACGCCGCGTTCGCCGATGAAGGTCTCGTATTCTTGCGGAAGCTTGACGATGAATTCATGCGCGTTCGCGCGCCGCGCGGCGTCTTCGATCTCCGCGTCTTTGGCGTTGTGGCGGCCATAAGCAATGTTGTCCCGCACCGATCCGTCGAACAAAAAGACGTCTTGTTGCACGATGGCCAGCAAGTCGCGATAAGTGCGCAAGCGAAAATTCCGAATGTCCGAGCCGTTGAGCAGAATCCGGCCCCGCGTGGGATCGTGAAAACGCGCGACCAGATCCGTCACCGTGGTTTTCCCGGCTCCACTGCGGCCCACCAGGGCGATGACGGATCCGCCTGGAACGACGACGTTGAATTCGCGCACCACCGGCTGGCCTTCACGATATTCGAACTCCACCTTCTCGAAACAAAGCTCCTGCACCACACGGGGTGCGTCGCGGGCGTCGGGCCGGTCCGGTTTGTCGTTCGGCATCGCCAGCACTTCGAAGACGCGCTCCATGGCCGCGAGCGAACGTTGCAGCTCCGAGAACGTGTTCACGATTTGCCACACCGGATTGAGCAGCAGAAACGTGTACCATTGGAAGGCCATGATGTCGCCGATCGAGGCCCGGCCTGCGATGTTCAAGTAGCCACCGTACCAGACGATCACCACATTCACGGCGCCCAAGAGCAGCCCCCAGGACGTCCAGATGACCAGTTCGCGGCGATGCGCGAAGAGTTCCTTGCGCAGAATCGTGTGCCGGCCGCGCATGTAATCGAGCAGTTCCCGCAATTCCCGGCGGAAAGCCCGCACAACGCGAATCCCGGAGAAGGTCTCCCCGACTCGGCCGTCGATCTGTTCCACGTCCTTGCGGAGCGAACGGTAAATCGGACGGATACGCCGCGCTGAAATGAAGCTCACCAGCATCACGCCGGGGATAATGGCCAGCGCGGTCAGCGCCAATCGCCAGTTCAACTGCAGCAGCACCCCCACAGCGATCACCAAACGGATGACGGAGACCGCTGGCGACACGATGGCCATTTGCAGCAGGCCCGTGGTGGTGTCCACGTCGCCGGTCAGACGCGACAAGATGCCGCCGGTTTTCATGTCCCAGATTTTCGGCAACGGCAGGTGCAGCAAACGCTCGAACAACGACCGGCGGAGCGACAGCATCACTTTCACGTTCAGGAGGCGCTGGCGGTAATCCTTCAGAACGCCGATCATCCGGGAGAGAATGATCACGCCTACAAACAACGCCCCCGCCACGTGCAGGCGGGTCAAGCGAGAGGCCGAGTCCAACCCGGCATTCAAAAGCACGCGGTCGATGATGTAGCGCATGAACAGCGGTTCGGCCATTTCCAATCCCGCCACGAACAGCGCCAGAAGCATGAGCGCGCCAACTCCGTAACGATGCGGCCAAAGCCACCGCATGTAGTCGCGCAGATACTCGCGCCGTTTGCCGCGAAGCAGCCCGCGGGACTTCGACGCCTGCGCGTCCTCGCCGGGCTCTGCTGATGGGTCGATTCGCCCCAGTCCATCCTTCGCGTCCGTCAAATCGTCGAGCCGTTGCTGTTTGTAATCTTCAACGAAGCGTCGATAACGTTGGCGCGAGGAGCGAGGCTGGCGCATCGACGGATCGGTGGGTTTCGACGATCCCGGTGGGATGTTCTGATTCATTCGGAGCGCGGCGCCAGCATGAAATCCGGGGCACTTTCTATGCAATCTGGGCCGTTCGTCAACTTCCGCGTCGAAGTCTTCGCAATTCAGACAGTGGGGAGGGGCGGCGTGGAGGCGACGGAAGCGGCACGGCGACCTCAGAAGGCCGAGCGGCCGGGCGGCGGATGCGGCAACGGTGGGAGAAAGTGCGAGGGGTTCTGTAACTGAGGGAGGGCCTGGCGGGACTGCAAGGCAGACAATCTTTAGAGCCTGAAGAGAGCCTGAAGTCGCACCAGCCCCGAAGAGCTTGATCTCGGCTGAGGCCTCAATTAGTTTGTCGGCTGAATTGACTCAGTCGAGCAAGCGGCCGTGCTGGCTTGATCGATAGGATGATCTCCACGATGACCCCATTTTGGAACAAAGCCGTCTGGCTTTCCCGGGCGGTCTGTCTGAGCCTGCTCGCGCTGTCGGCCGGCTGCGCGGCACAGAAGGCTCGCGCCAAAGCAACGGTAAACACCGCCCGTCCAGCTCAGGCGCCGGTGGCTCAGGGGCTGGAAACTTTTGAGGCCGCCTGGCGGATCATTTACGAAAGCCACTTTGACACGAATTTCAACGGCGTGAACTGGCCTGCCGTCCGCGAGGAGTTGCGTCCGAAAGCCGAAACCGCGGCCACCGTTGAGGAACTTCGATCCGTGATTCAGCAGATGCTTGGCCGCCTTGGCCAATCGCACATGAGCGTGATCCCCGGTTCGCTGGCCGATGCGTTCGATCCCCAGCAGGTGAAGCGGTCGGCCGGCGCCAGGAAAAAAGCCGGGCGCGATTCGAAAACGGGCGCCAAAACCGCTCCGGAGGAATCTGAGGAAGAGGAAGAGCCTTCGGGTGGACAGAATGGTGACATCGGATTCGACGTCCGTCTGGTCGATCGGGAGATGGTTGTCAGCCACGTGGAAGACCAGGGCTCGGCTCAGGCCTCTGGCGTAAAGACGGGCTGGATTGTGCAGGCGGTCGGAACGCGCCGTCTGGCGGATCGGATCGAGAAGCTTCCGCCCGATCTGGAGCCTGCGAAGGCCCAGTTCCTGGCCTGGCGCATGGCCAAGGCGCTCCTCTTGGGACGGCCAGGATCGGTCGTGCCCGTGGAGTTTCTGACCGCCGCGGACCAGACTGTGACGGTGCAACTGGAACGGCAGCCCGCGAAGGGGCTTCTGGCGAAACTCGGGCTTTTGCCGCCGCTGTACGCGCGTTTGGAGCACGAACGCCTGGAGCCGGATTCCGGCTTGAGCATCGGATTGATCCGTTTCAACCTCTTCATGATTCCTGTGGCCGTCCCATTTGATCAGGCCGTCGATGAGTTCCGGGACGCGGACGGCGTCGTGATCGACCTGCGGGGGAACCTGGGCGGCATTGCGGGCATGGTCATGGGGCTGGCGGGCCACTTTTTGAAAGAACCGCTCTCCTTGGGCACGCTGAAAATGCGCGGCAACGAACTGAAGTTTTTCGCCAACCCGCGGCGGGTGAATCCCGCCGGCAAACGCGTGGAACCCTTCGCCGGCCCCGTGGCTATCCTCACCGACAGCGCTTCGCTAAGCGCCGCCGAAATCTTTGCGGGCGGCATGCAAGATGTGGGACGAGCTCGGATCTTCGGCCAGACCACTCCCGGGCAGGCCCTGCCGGCGATGTGGGACCGCCTGCCGAACGGGGACGTGCTGTATCACGCATTCGCGGACTTCGTGACCGGCTCGGGCGTTCGCCTCGAAGGTCGCGGCGTGATTCCGGACGAAAAGGTGCCGCTGACGCGAAAAGATTTGCTCGCCGGGCGAGATGCGCCTTTATTGGCAGCACTGAAATGGATCTCCAACCAGCGCCGCGGCAAAGTTTCCATCCTAAACGACCCTTGACCAACGAAAGATCATCATGAAAATCAATTTCACCACTCACCATTTCACCATCCCGCTCGGCCTGGCGGTCTGCCTTCATGCCGCCGCGCCCTTCGCGTTTGCAGCCCAGGCCGACAAACCGAGCGAGACCGCCAAGAGCAATTCCACGGCGAAACTGCCGGCCGCTTCGGAAGTCATCGCGAAATTCATCAAGGCCATCGGCGGCAAGGAAGCCTATCTGAAAATCCAATCGCAACACGCGAAGGGCAAATTCGAGATGCCCGCCCAAGGCCTGACGGGCGATTTGGAAGTATTTCACAAGCGGCCTAACAAATTGGTCGTCAAGGTCAACATCCCGGCCATCGGCGACGTGTTGACCGGATTCGACGGCAAGGTGGCCTGGTCGTTGAACGCCGCGATGGGGCCGATGCTCATGGAGGGCAAACAGCTCGAACAGATGCGGGACCAGGCGGACTTCGATTCCATTCTGCACGCGGAGAGCGATTACAAATCGATGGAGACGGTCGAAATCACGCAGTTCGAGAAGAAGGAGTGCTACAAATTGAAACTGGTCAAGAAGAACGGCCAGGCTGTCACCGAGTTCTACGACACGAAAACCAGCCTGCTCGCAGGCATGATCATGACCCAGGAATCACCCTTCGGCCCGGTCGAGGCGACCAACGTGCTGGATGAGTACAAGAAATTCAACGACGTCCTCTTTGCCACGAAAGTGACTCAGAGGATGGGACCCATCGAACAGACCATGGTCCTGAACCAGTACGAGCTGAACCAGGTCGAAGACTCGAAGTTCGAGTTGCCGGACCAGATCAAGGCGCTCGTGAAGAAGCCGTAGGTGGATCAGTTCGACGCGGGCTATTGAAGGGTAATCAGTTGTCAGTGACCAGTAATCAGTGGTCCGTGGTCTGTAATCAGTGCGGCGTAACCGATCTGGAGCGCAACGGTCATCTACGTGGAACATGAACATGAAAACCTTTCTCGCCGGCACCGCCTTGGTTCTGTCCCTCGGCGGATGGACAACGCCGGTTGAAGCCCAAAGTGACGCCCGTCCATCCCTCAATCCCCGCCGCGCCGCGGCGTTGAAGAAATACGACAAGGATGGCAACGCCCAACTGAGCGAAGCCGAACGCGAAGCCATGCGAAAGGCCGTCGCGGCACAACGGCTCAATGCTGCGCGACGCGGATTCGGCAGCTTCATGCTTCCACCTGAGGTCGTCAAAAAGTACGACAAAGACGAGGACGGCGTTCTCGATGAGGAAGAAAGCCAGGCGGCCCGTGAGGGCATGCGCAAACAGTTTGAGGAGGTCAGAAAGAAGTACGACAAGAACGGCGACGGCAACCTGGATTCGGCCGAGTCGGAAGCGATGCGCAAAGATGCGGAAGCCGGCAAGATCGAGGGCATGCCGAGATTCTTTGGCGGACCACGTCCTCCAGGCTTCGGCCGACCACAAGGACCGTCGCGAGAAGAGGTCATGCAGCAAGCGGATGCGAATCGCGACGGGAGATTGAGCGCGGAAGAATTGCAGGCCGCCCGGAACGAGCTCGCGAAACACCGCGCCGAACCCGCCAACCCAAAACCGGCCAGCAGCGCCCAACCCAAGTAGCGCATGAATCCTTTCAAAAGACTGGTCTTGAGCCTGCTTTCGCTCAGCCTGGCTGCTGGCATTTCCGACGCCGTCTTCGCCGCCGCCGCTGGCCAGAAGGAGCAGAAGCCTGCCGAAGTGAAGTTCAGCCAGAACCGAGGGTTCTTTGAACAGCCATTTGAACTGCGATTGACCGCGAGCGCGGCGGATGCGGAAATCCGTTTTACCACGGACGGCACTTCACCCCGCGCAACAAACGGGACGGTATCCAGCGGGCCGATCAAAATCGAACGCACCACGGTGATCCGGGCAGCGGCCATCAAGAAGGGTGCGAAGGAAATCAAAGTCAAAACTCATACTTACGTTTTCTCGTCCGACGTGATCCGCCAATCGAGCGACGGGCTGCCGCCTGCCGGATGGCATTACACGTGGGGCGTAAACAAAGTGGACTACGGAATGGATCCGAGAGTGGTGGACGATCCGCGGTACCGCGACAATATCGTGGGCGACTTGAAATCGCTTCCGTCCTTCTCGCTGGTCATGAACCTCGAGGATTTGTTCGGCACGGATCGAGGCATTTATGCGGAAGCGCGGCTGTCCGGTCGGGAAACGGAAAAGCCCTGTTCGCTTGAGTTGATTTATCCGGATAGCCGGAAAGGCTTCCAGGTCGATGCCGGCATCCGCATTCGCGGCGGGTTCAGCCGGATGCCCATGAATCCAAAGCACGCGTTCCGGTTTTTCTTCCGCAAGGAGTACGGGGACGGAAAGCTGAAGTTTCCGCTGTTCGGCAAGGATGCGGCGAAGGAATTCGACGGCTTCGACCTGCGGACGCCCCAGAATTACTCCTGGCACATGGGCGGTGATCCGAACGCCATTTTCTTGCGCGATCAGTCCAACCGCGACACACAACTGGCCATGGGTCAACCAGCCGCGCGCGGCGACTTCTATCACCTTTATATCAACGGCCAGTACTGGGGACTCTACAACACCTGCGAGCGTCCTGAGGCGTCCTACGCGGAAAGTTATTTCGGCGGCGCCAAGGAAGACTATGACGTGATCAAGAATCGCGGCGGGTTTGCTTCTGCCGCCGGCAACAAGACCTCGCCCTTCGCGACGGATGGGAACATCGAAGCCTGGAAGCGTCTTTACAACTTGGCCAAATCCGGACTGGGCAATCCTGAAACCTACCAAAAAACCCTTGGCAACAACCCCGACGGCACGCGCAATCCCAAATATGAAGTCTTACTCGATCCGGTCAATCTGATCGATTACATGCTGGTGATCTTTTACGGCGGGAACATGGACGCGCCCGCGTCGAAGTTCATGGGAAATAACATGGCGAATAACTGGTATGGCATTCGCAGCCGGAAAGGCGACCAGGGTTTCCGGTTTTTCATTTGGGACGCCGAGCATACGCTGCTGGAACTGGAGGAAGACCGAACCGGACCTTTCCCGGCCGGGGACCAGTTTGAACAGAGCAATCCCCAGTGGCTCTGGCAGCAATGCCTGGAAAGCGCGGAATTTCGCACGTTGGTGGCGGACCGCATCCAGCGGCATTTCTTCCACAGAGGCGCGCTCACGCCGGAGTCCGTCACGGCGCGGTTCCTCGCGCGCAAGAAGGAAATCGAGCGCGCCGTGGTTTGCGAATCGGCGCGCTGGGGCGACGTGCAAGGCGGGTTCCCTTTCGGTGGACCATCTCGGCGCGGCCCGGACGGCGGCGAGCCGGGACCATTGACTCGGGACGGGGAGTGGAAGACCGCGATTGATCGGGTCGTGAACGTCTATGTTCCGAAGCGCACCGCCGTGGTGCTCAATCAACTCTGGATGCAGGGCCTCTGGCCGGATCTCGTCGCACCCCAGTTTAGCCAACACGGCGGCCAAGTTCAGCGTGGGTTTCCCCTGACATTCTTCACGATATCCTTGGCCGGCCAACAGGGCGGTCGGGTTGCACCTGAGTTTGCCCAGACTGTCAAAGCCGCCGAAGAGACAATCTACTTCACGCTGGATGGGAGCGATCCCCGTTTGATCGGCGGAAAGCCATCGCCGAAAGCGAAAATCTTCGAGACACCGATCGCGATGGCCGAGAGCGGAGTCATCAAGTGCCGGGCATTTTCCAAAGGAGAGTGGAGTCCGTTGAACGAGGCGAAGTTCAGCGTCACGGCAAAACTGTGATCGGTTGCTTTTCCATGAAGATTCTTCTCGTTGAGCGACGTTCGAAACAAATTCGCGAGAATTCGCGAAATTCGTGTCACTCCCGCTGAACTCAGGCCAGGATTTCCCTGACCACATTGCCATGCACGTCAGTCAGGCGGAAATCCCGTCCGCCAAACCG
>JACPRI010000354.1 GCA_016190065.1 Verrucomicrobiota bacterium | reverse complement strand
ACGATTCCCCCTCTCCCAGCGGGAGAGGGCTGGGGTGAGGGAGAACGGCGGCTCACGCAAAACGACCCTTCGTAGAGGTTGCAAAAAAGTGAGATGCACCCGCCGCCGGATTGGGGCCACGAAAGTGCTTTACACAAGGGGGATTCAAATCTAACGTTGCCGCCGCATTGAGAACAAAAGTGAGTCGCTGACGGAATTCTATGGAAGGAAAGTTGAAGACAATCGAGGATTTTCGCGTGCATGAAAAAGATACCGGGTCGGCAGACGTTCAGATCGCTTTGTTGACGCAACGCATCAACCATTTGACTGAGCACCTGCAAAAAAACAATAAAGACCATAGCTCTCGCCGGGGCCTGCTGATGATGGTGGGCCAGCGACGGCGCCTCCTGGATTACTTGCATAACACCGACATCCGGCGTTATCAGTCACTGACTAAAAAGTTGAAGCTTCGCAAGTGACCTTCGCCTTTCGAGGACTTCTTTCGCTTTCGTCTAAACTAAATCCGCAGTCCATCCGCTTCTCAAGGAGCGGCGAGCCTCGCTAACGCGACGAGGTTTCGATGGCTTGCAAAACCATCGCGTCACCGCCCGTTGGCACTGGGAAATTTCATTCAGTACCTGTCCACAGGTGCTCACTGAAGTTCCTCTGGGCCAACGGGCATTACAAACTGTTATGCCTGATAAAATCACTATCCAAGTGGGGGCAAACCCCATCCACATTGAAACCGGAAAACTGGCCAAACAAGCCGACGGCGCTGTCACCGTCCAACTTGGTGAAACCATTGTCATCGTGGCGGCGGTCGCTGCAACCAATGCCAAGCCAGGCCAGGACTTTTTTCCACTGACAGTGGATTACCGCGAAAAAGCCGCCGCAGCCGGGAGATTCCCCGGCGGTTACTTCAAACGCGAGGGACGCCCGACTGAAAAGGAGATTCTGACCAGCCGGGTAATCGACCGTCCCATCCGGCCCTTGTTCCCCAAGGGCTGGTACAACGAAGTGCAGGTGCAAAGCATTCTGCTCAGCGCCGATGGGGAAAACGATCCGGACGTGCTCAGCATCCTCGGCGCCTCGGCCGCGCTCACGGTCAGTGACATTCCCTGGGATGGGCCGATCGGCGCGCTTCGAGTCGGACGTGTCAACGGAACCTTCGTTGCCAATCCAACGCACGCCCAGATGGAACAGAGCGATCTCGATCTGATCTACGTCGGGACCGCAGCCGACCATTTGATGTTTGAGGGGGCGGCCAAGGAGATCTCAGAGGCCGACTTCTTATCCGCGCTCGAATTTGGCCACCAAATGTGTCAGACGATGATCGCGGCCCAGAAGGAGCTCGCCGCGCGAGCCGGCAAATCCAAGCGAACGATCACCTTGAACGTTGTTCCGGATGACATCCTGAAGGAAGCCAAGTCGCTCGCCGGGGACCGGATGGTTCCCGCCTTGCTTATTCCCAAGAAACTCGAACGCGAGGCGGCGGTGAAAGCGTTGACCGACGAGGTGGCTTTGAAGCTCACGGAGAAGTTCGGTGAAGAGAAGATTACGGAATTTCTCGTCAAGGATGCCTTTTACTACCTCCAGAAGGAGGCCGTCCGGAAATTGATTTTGGACAATGGCAAGCGGATGGATGGGCGCCGATTTGACGAAGTCCGAGCGATTTCGTGTGAAACGAGTGTGCTCCCGCGCGCGCATGGTTCGGCGCTCTTCAGCCGTGGCGAAACCCAGGCCCTGGCATTGACCACGCTGGGGACCACCGAAGATTCGCAGGAATTCGATTCCTACACGGGCGGCGCCAGCGAAAAGCAGTTCATTCTGCACTATAATTTCCCCAACTTCTCGGTGGGCGAGACAGGGCGCATCAGCGGCCCTGGCCGGCGTGAAATCGGGCATGGGGCCCTGGCTGAACGTTCGCTGGAACCGATGATTCCTCTCAAGGATTTCCCCTACGCCATCCGCGTCACGTGCGAAATCATGGAATCCAACGGATCCACCTCCATGGCCTCCGTGTGCGGCGGCAGTCTGGCGCTGATGGACGCCGGAGTGCCGTTGAGGAAACCCGTCGCCGGCATCAGCGTCGGCATTTGCACCGAGTACAACCAGCAGAAACAGATTGGCCGGTATCAATTGTTGACCGATATCCTCGGCTGGGAGGACGCGTTTTGCGACATGGATTGCAAGCTGGCCGGCACCGACAAAGGCCTAACCGGTTTCCAACTCGATTTGAAACTTTCCGGCCTCCCGCACAAACATATGGTTGAGGCAGTCGAGCGGGCGCGCGTGGCCCGCTTGCACGTCCTGGAGGAAATGGCGAAGGTGCTCGCCGAGTCTCGCAAGGAACTTAGCAAGTACGCGCCCAGAATCCTGACGCTCAAGATCAATCCGGAAAAGATCGGCGCTCTCATCGGGCCTGGCGGGAAGAATATCAAGAAGATCGTCGATGAATCCGGCTGCGAGATCAATATCGAGGACGATGGCACGGTGATGATCTATTCGACGAACGAAGAAGGGATGAAGATCGCCCGCCGCGAGGTCGAGAAAATGACGTCTGAAATCGAAGTGGGAAAGACTTATCGCGGGCGCGTGGTCAGCATCAAAGAATTCGGCTGTTTCATCGAGGTCTTCCCGGGGCAGGACGGACTCTGCCACATCAGCGAGCTGGCCAATTTCCGCGTCAAACAAGTGGAGGACATCGTGAAGATGGGCGACGACATCACGGTGAAGTGCATCGGCATCGATGAAAAGGGCCGAGTTCGCCTGTCCCGCCGCGCCGCGATGGAAGAGCGCGATAAAGAAATGGCGAAGAAGAATTAACCGGGATGTGGGAATGATGGAGTAATGGGGTGATGGAGTCGTGGGATTGATGGAATGGTGTGCCGATGAACCTGCCAATCCTCGTTAACTCCACAATCCACTAATCCAAGCCCCCGTTCCTTCAGTCCTCCCTACCGATGTAACGGTTTAACGCCTTTAACGCTCTAACGACTCTGTTTCCGGTTCTCGGGCCGCTTGCCAAGCACGCGGCCGGTCTGTTTAATCGCCCCGTGGCACATCAGCAGACCTTAGGCGAGCCCGTCAGTTACTCCGGCGTGGGCCTGCATAGCGGCAATCGCGTCAGCGTGACGTTCTTGCCCGCCGCACCCAACACAGGGATTCGCTTCCGGCGGATTGATCTTGAAGGCAAACCGGAACTGGAGGCGCGCGTCGAAAATGTCTGTGACACGACGCGCTCCACGACGCTGGGCCGAGGCAATCTCCGCGTTCACACGGTGGAACACGTCCTCGCCACGTTCGCCGGGTTCCAGATCGACAACGCGATTGTCGAACTCGATTCCAATGAGCCGCCGGTTGGAGACGGCAGCGCGCGGCCCTATTGTCAAATGGTCGAAAAATCCGGCGTCGTCGCCCAAAGCGAACCGCGCGAACCGTACCGAGTTGCCGAGCCGCTCGAGGTCCAAAAAGACGATACGACGATTTCCATATTTCCCCACGACGCGCTGAAAATCAGTTGCACGAGCGCGGACAAGCAGGGGCGCTTTACCCAATTCTGCTCGGTCGAAATCTCTCCGGAAATCTGGAAACGCGATCTGGCGCCGGCCCGCACCTTTTGCTTCTACGAAGAAATCGAGTTCCTCATCAAAAATGGAT
This sequence comes from Verrucomicrobiota bacterium, assembly GCA_016190065.1. Lineage (GTDB taxonomy): Bacteria > Verrucomicrobiota > Verrucomicrobiia > Limisphaerales > SIBE01 > VHCZ01. The sequence goes on along the minus strand of JACPRI010000354.1, from coordinate 9,732 downwards.
TGATCAAAGGCGGAAGCCTGGAAAACGCCGTCGTCATTCGCGATGACGCGGTCCTGACCACGGAGCCGTTGCGTTTTACCGACGAATTCGTGCGCCACAAGATTTTGGATATTCTGGGGGACTTGACGCTGGTTGGGCGGCCGGTATTGGGGCACGTCATCGCCGTGAAACCCAGCCACACCGCGAACTGCGAGTTGGCTCGCCGTATTGAGGCGCAGATGCGCAAGCCGCTGGTCAAGGCCCAGGCTTTCGTTCCGCCGCCGCCCCTCAAATCCGCCCAAGTTCCTGCGTCCAACCCCGGTCACGCGACGCGCGAGCCGCTGGCCGTGGACATTCTGGATCTGATCAAGATCCTCCCGCACCGGTATCCTTTCCTTATGGTGGATCGGGTTCTGAAGATCGACGGGAACAAACTCACGGCCCTCAAGAATGTCACCATCAACGAGCCCTACTTCCAAGGCCATTTCCCGAATCATCCGGTGATGCCGGGAGTGCTGCAATTGGAAGCCATCGCTCAAGCCGCAGGCATTTTGATGCTCAAACAGGCGGAGAACTTCGGGAAGATCGCTTATTTCATGTCGGCCGAAAACGTGAAGTGGCGCAAACCGGTCCGGCCCGGAGACCGGATCGTCATCGAGGTCGAGCTCACGAAATCACGGGGCAAAATCGGCCGAGCCAAGGGGACCTGTTCCGTTGAAGGGGAAGTGGTCAGCGAGGCCGAAGTCACTTTCATGCTGATGGAAAAATAAACCATGGTTCACCCGACCGCGATCATCCACGCGAAGGCTCAAATTGCCCCGAACTGCGACATCGGTCCGTATTGCGTCATTGGCGAGCATGTGGTGCTTGGAGAGGGTTGCCGCTTGCATTCACATGTGGTCATTGACGGGCACACGACCTTGGGGCGCGGCAACGAGATTTTTCCCTTCGCGAGCATCGGCCTGAAAACTCAAGATTTGAAATGGAAAGGCGGCCTCACGCGCACGCAGATCGGGGAGAGCAATACCTTTCGTGAATACAGCACCGTCCACAGCGCGACGGGTGATGGGGAAGTCACCCTGGTTGGTTCGTACAATCACCTCCTGGCTTACAGCCACATCGCTCACAACGTGAGCCTCGGCAGCCACGTCATCATGTCAAACGTCGCGACCCTGGCCGGACATGTGGTGGTGGAGGACCATGCGGTGATTGGAGGCCTGGCGGCCGTGCACCAATTCTGCCGGATCGGAAAGATGGCGATTGTCGGAGGCTGCTCCAAAGTCGTGCAGGACGTGCCGCCGTTCATGCTTGCGGATGGAAATCCGGCCGAGACGCGCACCATCAACAAAGTGGGCCTGGAACGCAACGGAGTTTCCGACGAAGCCCAGGCCGCTTTGAAGCAGGCGTTCAAGATTCTTTTCCGCGACGGGCTGACGATCACAAACGCCCTTGACCGGATCGAGGCCGAACTGCCGCCGCTGCCGGAAATTCGGCATCTGGTTCAGTTCGCCCGGTCGAGCGAACGCGGGCTGAGCAAGTGATCCGGACTTAGCGTCGAAGGGTCGCGCTGCCGAGCCGCCCAATCCGTCCAAAAGAGCTCTTGCAATTGATGCCGGTTAACTTAATTTGGAACCGTTTTCGCGGAAGCGAGCGTAGCTCAGCCTGGTAGAGCATCACGTTGCCAACGTGAGTGTCGAGGGTTCGAATCCCTTCGCTCGCTCCAATCCTCAAAAAGCAGGAGGGAAACAAATTGTTCGTGCAGTACTGCCTCACGTCTTCTCCGAGAGAATGATGGTGCCTTTTCTGCGTTTGAAACGCCGCCGGCTCTGAGCAGTCGAGCCAATTGCTCGTGATCCACTCGTTCGACAGCATCGCCGCTGATTACGCGCTCCATCGAAGCATTCATCCCAAGCTGCTTTGGCGATTGATCGAGCTGCCCGGTGTCAATTCCTCCTGGCGGATACTTGAAGCGGGCTGCGGCACAGGAAATTATGCGGCGTCGATTGCCGAGATCACGTCGGCCCATTGTTGTGGTCTGGATCCGTCCTGGGGGATGCTGAGCGCGGCCAGTCAGAAACCCGCACCGGTTTCCTGGTCGCAGGCACGGGCCGAATCCCTTCCCTTTGCGGACGGCAGCTTCGATTTCATCTTCTCGGTCGATGTGATCCATCACGTCCAGGACCGCCCGGCGTACATTCGAGAAGCCTTTCGCGTTCTGGTTGACGGGGGCTGGTTTGCGACGGTGACCGATTCCGAGGAGACCATTCGCCAGCGCAGGCCTTTGTCCCACTACTTTCCGGAGACAGTAGCGCCGGAGCTTGGCCGTTACCCCAAGCGCGGTGAGATTCCACAGCTTCTCGGCTCCGTCGGCTTTGCGCCGGTTTCCGAGGAATTGGTGGAGTTCGGATACCCTTTGTCCGATCCGTCGGCGATTGAACGAAAGGCGTACTCCTGTCTCCATCTGATTTCCGAAGAGGCGTTCGAGCAGGGACTCGACCGGTTGAAACAAGATTTGTCCGCCGGCCCCATTCCTTGTATTGCCAGCAACGTGGTCTATTGGGCACGCAAGCTGGAGACCAGAGCCGCGTGAGGTCCAGCGTGCCGGGAAAGAAGCGTGAAAAACAGCCCTCGAAAAATTACCTCCTCCACCAGCGCCACCAGCGCCAAGCCCAGGTACAGATCGATCCGCGGGCAGCGCCAGGACACTGATCATCAGGGTGTCTTGCGATGAGGGATCGAGCTTCGGTTCAGATTTCACAGGGCTTGGTTACGCTCTCTGGGCGCGATAGTTGTCCATGAGACAGATGTTTCCTCATCCGTTATTCATCCTGCACCAGCGTCCCCTAGTGATAGACGATCTTCCAATCCTTGCCGCAACGACGCCGGATGGTTGCTCGAAAGGAACCGGTGTCTCCAAGCCTCAAGGGAAGCCTCATCTTGACGGCTGCTGCACCGCCGCTGAAATAATCACGCCGGTCGTCTTCCCGTTTGTGACGCTGCGGTCGGTGTTCAGGAGAAATACACTCCTCCCTCTGGGGATTTGAAATCTGGCGGCGATTGCGACGTTGGTTCGAATGGAGATGGCGTTTGTCTGCCGCATGTCAGCAGCCGCCTCAATTCGGTTCGTGACCGCTTCCGTGAAAACGAGAATCAAAGTGAGATCGGTCGAGTCTCGGCGAGCCTTCGGAAAAAATTGCAGCACCAGGCCAACGGTTTGGTTGGTACCGTTGATGGAAGCCTGGCTGGTTATCGAAACTTCGGATCGCATTCCATCCGCGGTCATCACGTCAGGATTGGCAATCACAACCGCCCCCGGCGTTTTCTCAACGCGCCCACGTAGCGCCTTCAGTTCACTGTCGTTTACAATCCAAACCCGGACTCCGTTGGTGCCGGGGAATTCGGCTTTGGGTAATGCGAGGTTCGAAAGCATCAACGGGTCTTTGAAGTCCGTGAGGCTGGCTCTCAGGGTGATGGCCTTAGCGGGTCCAAGCAGAAGACGTTTGGGCCGCTCCAGCCAACGGCTGGCCATGATGCGCCAGCGTGGAGGTGTTCTCTCCTGAACTGGGAACAGCAAAATAGCGACTCCGGGTTCAGGCGTTCGCGGGCGCATGGAAAAGAAAACAACGCCGCCTGCACACAAGAGCAAGAACCAGAGAATCCACACGCCAACCTGAGAGTTTGGCTTCATCACTTAGCAGTACGGATTTCGCGTCTTTACCAAAACCCCGCCAGACCAAGGAAGTTTCTCGGCTCCTCAGTTAAGTCAGTCAGCAGAATGGTCTGCCAGACAGACGTGCTGGAAAAGTTCGCCAGCGCGTTCAGGAACGAACTCGTTGCAGCGATTCGCGGTTGCTACGCGGAAGCAATGAATGGCCACGCTTCCAAACGACCTGACACCTTGTAAGCGACGCGAAGATTTCCTGAGCTATCCTTCGGCCAGAATACATGAGCAACGCACCTGAATACGCCGTTGGGTGGGGAACCCTGGCTTTGCTGAACGCCGGACTGGCCCAAAGCAAAAATCGCAGCGGGCTGAATTGGTTTCTGATCTCGCTGCTGTTAGGCCCGATGGCGACCTTCCTGCTTGTGGCGCTTTGCGAAAAGCTGCCCCGCGAGGTTAAGCACTTCAGACCCAAAACCACCCTGCACCGGCATGACTGCATTACAAACAGGCACGGCGCCACGCCACGACCTGTAAACTCCTTGTGAATTTTGGTGCGTCGCGGTCTAATGCGCCCATGAAAGTCCACGAACACTCTGTTTTCCTGATCCTCACGCTCTCGCTGCTGGTCGCGTTCGGATCAATCAGAGACTCCATCGCCGCGGATGCCCCAAAGAAGCTGGAACGACCGCGGCTTTACGACACAACTGCGGACGGCAACAAGCAGATTGCTGCCGCCTTGAAGGAAGCCAAGGCGGAACAGAAACGGGTCATCCTGAAATTCGGAGCCAACTGGTGAGGGTGGTGTCATAAGTTGAGCGGTCTGCTCAACACGCACCTGGAAATTTCCAAGATCGTCAAAGAAAGCTACGTCGTCGTTCTGATCGACGTGGACAAAGGGCACAATGCCGACGTGGTCAAGCGCTACGGTGAACCGACTCGTTTTGGCCTTCCAGTCCTGGTCGTATTGGATTCAGATGGCACGCCACTGACGACACAAGACACGGGGAAACTGGAGGAGGGGGATCATCACGATCCGGCCAAGGTGGTCGCCTTTCTGGAGAAATGGAAACGCTCTAAGAGCTGAGAAAGGACGGGCATTAGCCCTTGAGCGACGCCGGTTTGCCGTCCGATTTGCCGAGCACGCGATTCATCCGATTCACGATGTCGGCCAAACGTTCGCGGCCGCCGCCGTTGACTTCCGCCGCCGCCCACCCGCGATAACCCAGTTCGCGCAGCGCCTGGCGTACGTCCGGCCAGCCGGCATCGCCGTCGCCGATCTCGGCATTTTTTCGGTCCTTCATCCGGTCTTTGACATCGAGCTTTTTGATCCGCTTGCCGAGCACACGAATCCAGCGAGCGGGCGGGCTGACCGCGATGTGGTTGCCAATGTCGAAATGCACGCCGACCAATGGGTGCGCGATTTCATCGATGTATTTCGCCATCTGGACGGGATCGTAGCAGAAGCCGTTGCCGACGTTTTCGATGAGAATCTTGATCCCGAGTTCTTCGGCCAGGGGCAACATTTTGGGATGTCGGCGATGGACCGTTCCCAGACGTGATCGTGATTCTCGGTGGTCTCGTTGTTCAAGCGGCCCGGCACGAGGAGCACGGAATCGGCGCCGACGAATTTGGCGTCACGCAGCGCCGTTTTCATATTCTCCACGGCCCGAGCGCGCACCGCGGAGTCAGGATCGGAATGGCGAATCTTCCAGTGCGTGGAGTTGACGATTCCCTCGATGGCGAGGCCGGTCTTTCGGCTCGCGTCAAGGGCTTCCTTTTTATCGACGCCGTCCGGGCTGTCGAGTTCCACACCGTCGTAGCCGAGTTCTTGGAGCAGCTTGAATTTGTCGAGCGTCGTGCCTTCGTGCCGGACTATGCCCCACTTGAGCGATTTGTAGATGTGCCGGCCAATCTCGAGGTCGTCCGCCGCGGCGGAGACTGGCGTCTTCGAGGCGGTGGCAAGAGCTGACGCCACAGCCGTGGCGCTGGTGTGGAGTAATTGGCGGCGATTCATGTGAGTTTTCATAATCGAATTGAAAAAGAGGAGTCGAGCAGAGCCAGGGCGATGTTTATCGCAAAGCCCGCAGCAGACGTTTGGGACTTGCCACCCGCGCTGATGGGAGTTCCGCATCTTGGAATGCAAGCAGCAAAGCATCCTCCTCTATCCCAAGCAGGTGTTGATCGGAGGTCACCAACAAAGGTATTCCGGCTACGGAGGTTTCCGCCAGAATCTGAGCGTCGTTCCATTCCTCCGGCGGAAGGAGGTTCAATCTCAGAATGCGGTCCGCGAACTGTTCGGCCATGATTTCCTCTATCGAGTTCAGTTCGAAAGGGACAATGCGCCATTGAGGAATTCGGTGCATCGCTTTGGTCGCGAGCGTCCTCTCTCGTCGATCACCTTCTAAACGGGCAGACACCATCTCATTTAGCACGGTCGGCGTTAATCTCAGCGCATAACCCGCAGCTTCGAAAGTCTCTCGGAATTCGTGGGCGAAATCTTTCTCCTCCGCCAGATCCAGGAGCACGTTAGTGTCCAGCGCGAGCTGTTTTCTGGGCCGATTCCCCACCATAGATGATGGCCATCCCTTGTCGAAAATATTCGCGCCTCTGTTCTCGCGTCATCTTATTGGCCCGCTTGCGAATTGCGGCAGCCATGCGACTTCCATTCGTTGCCTCGGGATAATCGAGCGGCTTTTTTCGACGGAGTGATTTGCGCTGGTTCATCGTGACGCACGTTGCCGCGTTGTCATCTGTTTGTCAAACACCGCCATACTACCTGAGCTTCATTATTCGGGCACAAGCCAATGCTTCTCCGGCACGTGTCCCGCTTACACGCCCTTGAGAAAAGGCTCCTACCCCAACTTGGTCTGGCCCGGCACGGCTATCTCCGCGGGCGGCGGCGTGCCGTTCCAGTCATAACTGGACGGCTTGAGATCCAGCTTCGAATTCATCGCTTGCTCCCAGGTCAGCGTTTGGCCGGTGTATGCGCTCAGGCGCTCCATGATGGCCATGAGCGAACTCTTGGCCATGTATTCGCCGTTGTTGATGATGCGGCCCTTGCGCAACGCGGCGAAAAAGGCGTCGTGTTCCAGTTGGTGGCTGTCGGTTTCTTTGTCGCGCGTCGGCGGCTGCCAGGGATTTGCGCCCGTGATTCCGGAATTGCGGCTCGAAGTGGAGGCCTGGCCTTTGGTCCCCATGGCGACGGAAGTGAACACCGGGCTGCAACCGGGCTGATGGCGCGTCGTCGAGAAAAGCCGCACGCCGTTCTCGTATTCGAAGACGGAACTGAAGTGATCGTAAATGTGGCCGTATTCCGGCCCGGTGCGCGCCTGGCGTCCGCCGGTGGCGTAACAGCTCACTGGATATTGGTCTTTCATCAGCCAGGCCATGAAATCCAGTTGATGCACGAACTGCTCGACATTGAAGTCGCCCGACAGCCAGGTGAAGTAGTACCAGTTGCGCATCTGATATTCCATTTCCGTCATGCCCGGTTGGCGCGGCTTGACCCAAACGCCGGACAAATACCGCGCCGTGTGCAAGGCCACGATCTCGCCGATGGCTCCTTCATGGACGCGGCGGACCAATTCCTGCGCCCGAAACGAATAGCGGTTGTTCAAGCCGGACAAGATAGCGAGGTTCTTCTTTCGCGCCAGTTCGGTCGATTCGAGCACCGACCGCACGCCGGTTGGATCGACGGCCACCGGTTTCTCGGCAAAGACGTGTTTGCCGGCGTCGATGGCCGCGCGCAGTTGCATGGGACGAAAATGCGGCGGCGTGGCCAGCAAAACGATATCCACGCCCGAGGCGATGACCTGCTGGTAGGCGTCGAAGCCGACGAATTGGCGGGTCGAAGCGACATCAACGCGCTTGCCGACCTCGCCTTGTTCGCGGAGAGAATTGAAGCTGAGGTTAAGCCGATCCGAGAACACATCACCCATGGCGACCAGCCGCGTGCCTTTGTCCGCAGTGAGCGCCTGGGCGGCGGCGCCGGTTCCCCGACCGCCGCACCCGACCAATCCGAGCTTGAGTTCGTCGCTCCCTGCGGCGTAGGCGCTGCGCGAAAGATCGAGTTTGGCGGCCATGCCGGTTCCGACGGCGGCGGCGGTTGCCTGCTTGAGAAAGGCTCGGCGGGTGGGGAGGTGGCTTTCGTGGGTCGGATCGGCGTTTGATCGGTTGTTCATAGAGACCTTTTTCGGATTTGAATTCGGATGATGCACCGGTCTGCGGTGCTCTGTGAAGTCAGAATTGAGGAGTAATTGATTCGCGACGTGACGAGGACAGGCGCATCGCACTGAATCCCTTCGTGGTTTTCCTGGGTGGCCATTTGGAGGGTGGGAAGCGCAATCGGCCATCTTGAAGAACAGGCACGACCTCGTCGTTGAGGGCGCCCGCGATCGGGTCGAAGTCGCTGGAGAACGTCAGTTGAAGTCGAGTCGGAAGGACGGCGCCGTAGGGGACACTCTCGAATGAAAATACGGAAGCGGCGTCGTTCAATTCGATACGCGTGATCGCGATTGGACCTGGCCCCCTCGCGTCGTGGCTTGGGTTCAACGCGTCGAATCCGAAGATGTCACGCAGAGAAAACAGATCAGTTGCCTCGGCTCCCCATCGATTGGAATGGGCACTGATCACGAGGCAGGAATTCCTCGGTACTTGCCGACAGGAATGTCGGGTTACGGAGTGGCCGACAACTTGTGGATGCGCGGGGCGCCCCACTTGATTGTGGCCGGAGGCTGACTGTGATAGCGTGTCCTGCATGGCGACGAAGAATCCCTTTCCCGGCATGAATCCCTTTTTCGAGCAACAGTGGCGGGACGCGCACACTGTGTTGGTCGCCTACATCCGCGATGCGTTGCAGGAACGGTTGCCCCCTGATCTGGTCGCACGAGCCGAGGAGGAAGAAGTCGTCACGCTCGGACGGGGCCAATCGCCGAAAACCTACCGCCCGGATGTCCAGGTCCGAGAACCGTGGACGCTCAAGGAACCCGCCGCGGCCGAGGTGGCGTCCGAACCACTGCGGACGCCGCCGGCCACCGAACCCATCCGGGTTTTCCTGGACGAAGAGACCGAACGTTGGCTTGAAATTCGCGATGTGACCGGCCGGCTGATTACCGTGCTCGAACTGCTCAGCCCGTCGAACAAACTCGAATCCGACGACCGAGAACGTTACCTCAGAAAATGTCGGAGCTTCAGGAGCGGCGGAGTGAACCTCGTAGAGATTGACTTGGTGAGGCAAGGCAGCTCGGTTTTTCCTGGGGGCATTCGGGATGTTCTCCATCAAGCGGGCGCCTGCTACGGCGTCTGCGTCTTTCGGGCCGCGCGCTCGAGCGAGCGCGAAGTCTATCCCACCCGCCTCCGCGAGCGCCTGCCTTGCATACGCGTTCCCCTAAGGCCCGCCGATGCCGACGCCGCCTTGGACCTCCAACCGCTGATTGACCAGTGCCACGAACGGGGCCGGTATCATCTGCTGAACTACCGGCTCGCCCTCGATCCGCCGCTGGCGCCCGAAGACACGGCCTGGGCTAACCAACTTCTGCACGAGCACGGTTTGCTCTGAACCGGAATTCGGCAGTTCGATTTGAAAAAACCTCGGCGAAGACGCTCAAATGGATTGCCGCACGGCTCCCGATTGTCGCCTGGAGGTATTTGAACAAACGGCTCTGCCAGCACCGAAAAAAGGGCGAAAGATGAAAGTTGCGTGACACCTTTACAGTTTCGGCCCGGCTTCAATGCCGTTGGGCCAACTCGCCTCACTCCATTGCCATCTCGTGGGGCGAGATCGTGATGTTCTTCCCATTGGCCAGACGCACGGTGGCCGGACGGTTGCTAAAGTTGAGCAGCGCGGTTTTGCCGTTCGCCAGAACACTCCAAAAGACAGTGGATGGCTTGTCCATTTGTAGAGCGGCGCGTGTCTCGGGTCGCAACGACGGCGTCTCGAGGAGCAGGTCGTGCACGAACTCGGCGTAAGATTGGGATGGGATCAGGTCACCGCGCCAGAGAACCACGCGGCCTTGCCCAGTGTCGCCCGACAACCATTTTTGAGCGATGGCTGTTTCGCCTTCCACCGTTGCCGGATGGCCGCGCGGGTT